>CBILQL010000610.1:0-3472 GCA_966238865.1 uncultured bacterium | reverse complement strand
GGCCCCCTCGACCTCTCCGAGGCCGAATCGGAGCTGACCGGCGGCTTCCATACCGAGTACGCCGGCATCGCCTTCTCCATGTTCTTCCTTGCCGAGTTCGTGAACATGTTCGCGGCCGCCGGCCTGGCCTCGACCTTCTTCCTGGGCGGCTTCCTGGCGCCCCGGCTGCCGGAGATCTGGGGGCTGGGCGCCGTCGTCGGCCCGATCAACGCGGCGCTCGATTTCCTGCCCGGGTTCCTTTGGTTCTTCCTCAAGACCTCGTTCGTCATCTTCCTGTACATGTGGGCGCGCTGGACCTTCCCGCGCCTGCGCATCGATCATCTCCTGGCCCTGGAGTGGAAGTTCCTGCTGCCCGTGTCCATGGCCAACCTGCTGCTGGCCGCCGGCCTCGTCACCTTCCACATCCTCATCCCATGACGCGGAGCCGCCCATGAACGCGACCCACATTGCGACCCATAGCGCCCCCGGTCCCATCGCCGGGCCCGACGCCCCTCCCCGGCACACCTTCGTCAGCCTGGCCCGGGACGTGGCCGGCCTGTTCAAGGGCATGGCCGTCACCCTGCGGTATCTGGTGAGCCCGAGGAAGGTCGTCACCCGGCAATATCCCGAGAACCGCGAGACCCTGGCCTTCCCCGAGCGGTTCCGCGGCCAGGTGGTGATGCCCCACGACGAGCAGGGCGAGCACAATTGCACAGCCTGCACCCTGTGCGAGAAGGCCTGCCCCAACGGCAGCATCTCCATCCTGACGACGAAGAACATCGCCAGCAAGCGCGTGCTCGGCCAGTTCGTGTACAGGCTGTCCTCCTGCACCCTGTGCAACCTGTGCATCGAGGCCTGCCCCTTCGATGCGATCAGGATGGGGCACGGCTTCGAGATGGCCTCCTACGCCCGCGAGGAACTGGACCTCATCCTCAACAAGAAGGAAGGGCGCTGACTTGGATATCCGGGACGGCTTCTTCTACGGGACGGGGGCCCTGATCCTCCTCCTGGCCCTGGCCACGGTCCTGGCCCGCAACCTGTTCCGCGCCGCCCTGTCGCTGCTCGGCGTGCTCTGGTGCACGGCCATGCTGTTTCTGCTGCTCAAGGCGGAGATGGTGGCCCTGGTGCAGGTGATGGTATACATCGGCGGCATCATGATCTTCGTCCTGTACGCCGTGCTGCTCACCTCGGAGCTGGGCGGCAGGATGCCGCGCCCCGCGGGCTTCCGCGTGTTCTGGGGCGTCCTGGCCGCCCTCGCCTGCTTCCTCCCGCTGCTGGGCGTCTCCCGCTGGACCGCCGGTGCCACGGTGCAGGTGGTGGGTCCGGGAGCCGAGCCTCCGGCGGGCAATATCGCGGCCCTCAAGGCCGTCGGCTACCGCCTGCTGGATCCGGGCCCGGACGGCTTCCTGATCCCCTTCGAGCTCATCTCCCTGGTCCTCCTGGCTTCCATGGTAGGCGCCATCGCCATCGCCCGGCAGGGCGCGGGGAAGGAATCCGGCGCTGAAAGCGCAGCCGGTGCGGGCAGGTCGGCTCCGCGGGCCGGAGCTGCCGCCATCGTACCCGCCTCGGCCGGGACCTCAGTCGCAACCGGGCCTGCGGCAGTGGCCGGAGCCGAGAAGGAACCGGCATGAACCTGGCCTCCTGCCTCGCGCTCTCCGGAGCCCTGTTCGCGATCGGTGCCTACGGCCTGCTCACGCGGCGCAACTTCATCGCGGCCCTCATGTCCCTGGAGCTCATGGTCAACGCGGCCCTGATCAACTTCGTGGCCTTCGCCCGCTTCGGGGGGACCCTGCGCGCCTTCGCGGACGGGGGATACGAACCCGGAGGAATCCGGGACGCGGGGTCGGGCCCGGTCTTCGCGCTGTTCGCCGTCGGAGTCACGGCGGCGGAGATGGCCCTGGCGCTGGCCATCGTCATCGCCCTGCACCGCCAGCGCCGCAACGTGGATATCAGCGGCTTGGACGGCCTCCGTGGCTAGCGGCTTCCCGAACGCGGATCTCTTGCACGCGGGCTTCCCGCAAGCGGACTTTCCGCACGTGGACGGGATCCTGGACGGAACGGCCTGCGGGCTGCTACTCCTCCCCCTCCTGTCCGCGACTCTCAACGGGCTGTGGCTGGGACGCCGCCATCCCAAGGCGGCCGCATGGACGGCGACGGCCCTGATGGGCGCGACCGCGGCGCTGTCCCTGGCCCTGGCGTCCGGCTACGTTTCAGATGTCTTCACCGCTCCGGGGTTCCCGGATCGGGCCGCCATCGCCTGGGATCCGGTCTGGATGTCCTTCGGCGGGGCGGGGGAAGGACAGGCCGGCCCCGGCCTCGCCGTCCGCTTCGGGTTCTACCTCGATCCCATCTCGGTGATGATGTGCGTGGTGGTGTCCGTCATCTCCTTCCTGGTCAACCTGTATTCCATCGGCTACATGGCCGGGGACAAGGGCGCGGGCCGCTTCTTCCCGACCCTGGCCTTCTTCTCCTTCGCCATGCTGGGCCTGGTCTCCTCCAGCAACCTTCTCCAGACCTTCTTCTTCTGGGAACTGGTGGGGGTGGCGTCCTATCTCCTCATCGGATTCTGGTACACCAAGCCCTCCGCGGTCGCGGCGAGCAAGAAGGCCTTCATCATGACCCGCCTGGCGGACGCCTTCTTCCTGATTGGCGTGCTCCTGACGGGCATCTTCTCCGGCGGCTTCGACTTTCCCCATCTCAACAGCGCTGCCGCCGCCGCGGCCCTGGACCGCCCGCTGTCGCTGGGCCTGTTCACCGTGAATCTCCTGACACTCTCGACCATGCTCGTCTACGCCGGGGCCTGGGGAAAGTCGGCGATGTTCCCCTTGCACGGCTGGCTGCCCGACGCCATGGAAGGCCCCACGCCGGTGTCCTCGCTCATCCACTCCGCCACCATGGTGGTGGCGGGTGTATACCTCACCGCGCGCCTGTTCCCCCTGTTCGCCGCCGCGGACGGAACCCTGTCCCTGGTGGAATGGACCGGCGCCTTCACCGCCCTGTTCGCGGCCGTGATCGCCTGCGCCCAGACCGACCTCAAGCGCATCCTGGCATTCTCCACCCTGTCGCAGCTGGGGCTGATGATGGCGGCCCTGGGAGCCGGCGCCGGAACCGGAGGCATGGCCGTGGACGGCGCTGCCGCGGCCGCCCTGGCCTATCCCGCCTCCATGTTCCACGTCTTCACCCATGCCTTCTTCAAGTGCCTGCTCTTCCTGTCGGCCGGGGTGGTCATCCATGCCATCCACAGCAACGACATCCGGGACGCGGGCGGCCTGCGCAAGGCCCTGCCCCTGACCTACGCGGCCACCTTGATTGCGGTGCTGGCCATAGCCGGCATCCCGCCCTTCTCCGGCTTCTTCTCCAAGGAGGAGATCCTGATGGCGGCCTGGCTGGGCGGGCACCCGGTCGCGTTCTTCTCCGCCCTGGCCACCGGCGGCCTGACGGCCTTCTACATGACGCGGTATTTCCTGCTCACCTTCCACGGTCCCCGGGGCGG
>CBILQL010000609.1:0-3483 GCA_966238865.1 uncultured bacterium | reverse complement strand
GGTTGATTTCGCATTCGAGACGACATTGAGCGGCCTGGGCCATGCCGCCCGCCTGCGCCGCATCAAGGATTCGGGTTATCGAATCGAAATCCTGTTCGTACGGCTGGAGTCGGCGCGATTGGCGGTGACGCGAGTAGGATATCGAGTCCGGCAGGGGGGCCATAACGTGCCCAAAGCCGACATACTCAGGCGCTTCGACCGGGGATGGAAGAATTTCAATTCTCTCTATCGTCCCCTGGCCGATTCCTGGGTTGTCATTGACAATTCCGGAAACCAACCTAGATTGTTGGAAAGCGGACCATGAAGTCGAATTCCAAGCAGAAGCCCAAGAATGAATTCGCCCAGCAAGTGGCGCGCGCCATGAAACGCGCCGCCAAGGCAGCCCGTAAAGTCGCCAAGCTGCATGGGACTCCCATTGCGATCATTCGCGATGGAAAGGTCGTCGCCCTCAAGCCCTGACCGCTCCTGCGCCGCCCCGCTTACGGCAACTTCCGCCCCAGAAGGTTGAACCTCCAGGGTACCGTCCCTGCCCGGTAAAGGGAGCGAGCCGGGTAGCGACGGATCGCACTTCCGGTACGCGACGACCAGGACCAATATTCGACGGATTCCAGGCGGCCATCCGGACGGTAGGTCCGCAGGGAATCGGGCCGGTTGCCGGTCAGGTGCCAGACCTGCTTGTTGAGGTCGAAGTCCACGTCGCCGACCGGCGCCGGCGTGCAGACGTAGGTGGAGCCTTCGGCAGCGCAGCGGGTCACCCAGGAACCTTCTTCATCAGTCGTGTGGATGCGGGTGACGCGGACGGGTTCCAGGCCATCCAGCCGCTGGAAGCTGTGGAAGTAACTGGAATCCAGCTCTCCGGCGGCATGCAGCAGGATGAGCAGCAAGGCGGTTTACATGGAGCGATCCTTTCCGGGCAGCGATAAAGGTAGCATTGCAGAGATGGCCCTGGAACCCATTGCCGGGACCGTCACTGAGCCTGAATAGACCCCGGAACTCCATGCGATTTTACGGCGATTAGGCCCCGGAACTGATTATCTTTGGCCCATGAAAGTCCCGACCCGCGATGAAATGCGCGCCCATATCGAGAAGGCGCTGCGCGCCCAGGCCCCCGGCGATTATGCCCGGCCGAACAACGTGGCCGACCCCGAAAACGGCCCCTTCCTGGTCCTGCGCGGCTACCAGGGCAAGGAAGTGCTCTACTACTGCGACTCCGAGCTGGCCTCAGTCGAATATGGGCCGGCCTCCCGGCATTTCGACTTCGGCGCCGAGGAAGAGGAGGAGGGGAAGGACGACGACATCGGCGGCCCGGAGGGCTTCGGCGAGAACATGCTTGGCCAGAGCATGGCTGACTCGGACGGGGACGAGGACGACGACGAGGAAGAGTCCGCGAAGGGAAGCTACTCCGAGGAGGACCTCAAGGCCCTGCTGAAGGGCGTGGTGCAGGCCACCCTCGACATCACGCAGGAGAAGGTGTTCGCCGCCGAGTACAAGAAGGGCTTCGCGCGCGTGGCCCGGTTCCATGCGGCCCGGGAGTATGAGGGCTTGAAGGGCATGAAGGACTTCAAGAGCATGTCCTGGAAGGGCAAATACACCTCAGGCTGAGCGTTCGCGCCGGCCACACCAATCGACACGGAAGGGACTTACATGGACGACAAGGAACTTTTCAGCAACCTCCTGGAGGCCTTCCACGATTACGAAGACGCCATCACGGTGGATGAGGAAACGGGGGAGCCGGAGGACATGGATGCCGCGCTGGAAGCCGCCGACCATGCGGAGGCGGGGCTGAAAAAGGCGTTCGACGCCTATATCGTAGACCTTTTGAAACGCAAGGGGAAAGGGTAGGGCCTTCAGGGAGTGGGAGGGATGGGCGCCTGGGTCCTACCCAGGGCCCGTCGGTCGGCGCCGACCCGGAGTCGCAAGGAATGGGCCTCATCGATCAAGATAAAGCCCGGATTTTCCGCATCACCCATATCGACAATATCGAATGGGCGTCGTCGCCAAGCCGGATTGGTACTTCCAATGATTCGCTACATGAGTGGAAACCTGCTGGAAGCGCAAGCGGAAGCCTTGGTGAACACCGTCAATGAAGTCGGAGTCATGGGCAAAGGGATAGCCTTGATGTTCAAGGATGCGTTTCCCGAGAATACCAAGCAGTATGTCAAAGCCTGCGAACGCGGCGAAGTCCGGGTCGGCCATGTATTTGTCACGGCGAATGAATCCCTTGTGGGTCCGAGATGGATCATCAATTTCCCGACCAAAAAACATTGGCGGAACCCTTCCAAGTTAGAGTGGGTGCGTGAAGGTTTGGTGGATCTCGCTCGTGTGATCCGCGAGAACGGTATCCACTCCATCGCCTTGCCCCCCTTGGGTTGTGGAAATGGAGGGTTGAATTGGCGGGACGTGAGGCCGGCAATCGAATCCGCCCTTTCCGGGATACCGGATCTCGATGTCCTGGTGTTTGCGCCCGCAAGCCATTACTTGAACAGCCCCAAAGCCGAAGGCGTGGAATCGCTCACGCCCTCGCGCGCCATGATTGCCGAGCTGACGCGAAGGTACTCCATTCTGGGGATGGAATGCTCCCTGCTTGAAATCCAAAAATTGGCATGGTTCCTCGATCGGGTTTTGAACTCCACCCATTCGCCGAACCCGTTGAACCTGGAGTTCGAACCGAACAAGTACGGACCTTATGCGGATCGGCTCCGGCATCTGCTCCATTCCATGGATGGCAGCTATCTCCGGAGTGAAAAGCGGATCGCGGATTCCAAACCTTTCGATCCGGTATATTTCAATGAAATCCGGAAAGAAGAGGTTTCCGAATATCTGAATGCCGAGGATAACAAGCCCTATCTCGAGGCCCTGGACAAGACCAGCAAGGTGATCGAAGGCTTCGAGTCTCCCTTGGGAATGGAGCTGTTGGCAACGGTGGATTGGTTGATGTCCAAGACGGGGAAATCCTCGGATGTTGCCTCGATCAAGGAGGGTTTGTCCAACTGGCCTTCGGGTGGAGATTCGGCAGAAAGAAAGAGGCGGCTTTTTGACGATCAAATGATCGAGGTCGCGGCTTCCAGGCTTCTGAGCCAATTGCATTGACCCCGGTACTGGGTAGCACCCTCAACCAATACTGTCGGAAAATTTTTACGGCAGGGTCGTAACGACACCGCCGGAAGCTGCGTCCCATGGCAATGCCCCCTTCTGGCGGTCGTGCATATCCTCGCGATCCTGGTGTACGGCATCCTGGGGACGTACCAGGTCTCCCCCTCATAGCGGAAGCGGAGTTCCTGAATCCGTTGCCAAAGCTGCGCGCTCTTGCCAATTCGACATCGGAAAAGACAGATCGGCAGCAAACCGCCTTGTTATCTTCCTGGAAAGGGCACGCAGCCCGAGGAGAGCTTCGCCATGAATATCCAGGTCCATACCGACAACAACATCGCCGGCCACCAGCCCCTGCTGGACCAGGTGCGCGAGAACGTGGAGGGCGCCCTC
>CBILQL010000608.1:0-3491 GCA_966238865.1 uncultured bacterium | reverse complement strand
GGTTCACGAGGTGGAAATCGACGATGTCACCATCGAAGACCGCATGCAGGAGGTGGAAATCGCCCTGAACGAGCGGGGCCGCAGCCAGTTCGAGGACCTCTTCCCCCATGACAACCGCACCATCGTGAAGGTGGTGACCCTGATGGCCATGCTGGAGCTGTGCAAGCTGGACCGGGTGGTGTTCCGGCAGAGCCGCGCCCTGGGGGCCATCTGGGTGTACCGCAAGGCGCGCAGCGCCGAATTCGAGCTGGAGCTCAAGGTGGACGAGGGCCATCAGGACCCCCTGCCCGACTTCCGTCCGGGCCTGCCGGAGCTGATTCGCGAGCAGGCCAAGCAGCGCACGGCCCAAACGGCCCTTGAGGCCGCCTTGCGGGAGCTGGAGCAGGAATTGGCCAATCCGGGCCAGGCGGAAAAAGCGGCCGCCGATGCCGCTGCTGCTGCCGCCGCCGCCACTGCGGCTGCCGCTGAAGTCGCCGGAGACGCCGGAGTCTCAGCTGCCGCGGTCGCCGCCATCCCGGCCGAAGCCGCCCCCGAGGTCTCCCCTGGCGATGCCGTCCCCTCCGGGGAATCCCTGGACACTCCGGCCCCGGAGGCTACTTCCCCGGAGGAGGCTTCCCCGGGAACCCACGAAGCCGCAGAATCCGAAACCAGCCTCGAATCCGGCCTCACCGCCGACCAGGCCCCGACGGAAATCGCCGAACCCCTCGATTCGGCGGAGTCCCCCAGCAAGCCGGAGGAGAAATCGGCCTTGCAGGACCTGCTCAACCGGGTCCGGGAGGCCCCGGAACCCGATCTCTCCGTTCCCGATGCGGACGGGGATGACGATTGAAGGTCGGATCCTTTCTAAGTTTATTGTTCTTAATCTCTTCCCCCCTGCAAAGGATGCCTGAGGCGTGACTTTTCCGCAAGATTCCGAAGCTGAAGACGGCGAGATCCGCCCCGTGAATCCGGCCCCCGAGGAGTCCGCCGCGGGCGACGACGCCCTGGAATCCGATAGGGCGCCGGGCGTCGACGGGTCCGCCCCCGGGTCTTCGGACGGAGCCCTGGACGCGGAAGCTGTTTCCGGGGACGCAGCCGGCGCGGAAACCGACGGGGCGGCCGGTGTCGAAGCCGAGGTCGTCGGGGCGGGAATCGGCGAGGCGGAGGGCGCGGAGGCCGTGGACGCGGAACCGGTCTGGACCCCGGAGCCCGACAAGCTGCTCTCGGCCATCCTGTTCGCCAGCCAGGAATACCTGGGGGTGCGGGCCCTCAAGGAAATCCTCGGCGACGAGTTCGACGCGGGGCGCATCCGCAAGCTGGTGAAGCAGATCAACCAGCAATGGCGGGAGATGGGCATGCCTTTCGAAGTGGTGGAGGTGGACGCCACCTTCCGGGTGCGGACCCAGCCCAAGTACTTCCCCTGGGTGCGCAAGCTGTTCAAGGACGCCAACCCGCGCCGGCTGTCCCAGGCCAGCCTCGAGACCCTGGCCATCATCGCCTACAAGCAGCCCATCACCAAGGCCGAGATCGAGGCCATCCGCGGCGTGAACGTGGACGGCTGCATGAAGAGCCTCCTGGAGAAGAAGCTGGTGGACGTGAATGGGCGCTCCGATTCCGTGGGCAACGCCTTCACCTATTCCACCACCCGGGAATTCATGCGCTACTTCGGCATCAGCCGGGTGCCGGACGACCTGCCGCGCCTCTCCGAGTTCGAGGCCATCGTGAACGCCCAGGCCCTAATCCCCCAGGTGGGCGCGGACGGCACCCTGGTGGAGGTGGCCCAGCCGGAGCCCGACGGGGAGCAGCTGTCGTTGGGGCAGATGGAGTGATGGGAAGGAAGAGGTTTTTCGTTTTGCGTTTTTCGTTTTTTGCTGGGATCCTCCCGGAAGCCCGGGCCATTGACGTAGCCTTCCTCAACAAAAAACAAAAAACGAAAAACGTCCACCGAGCGGATTAGGCCCAATCTTATGTCCCAGACCCCGATGATGAAGCAGTACCTGGAGATCAAGTCCAGGCACCCCGATTCCCTGCTGCTCTATCGCATGGGTGATTTCTACGAGCTGTTCAACGACGACGCGGTGACCGCCTCCCGCATCCTGGGCCTCACCCTCACCTCCCGCAACCACGGCGGCACCGACAAGACGCCCCTGGCGGGGTTCCCGCACCATGCCATCGAGCGCTACATGCCCAAGCTCATCGGGGCCGGGCTCAAGGTCGCCGTCTGCGAGCAGGTCGAGGATCCGGCCGAGGCGAAAGGCGTGGTGAAGCGCGAGGTCACCGAGTTGGTCACCCGCGGGACCGCCCTCTCCGACAATTACCTCGACGCCAAGACCAACAATTACCTGGCGGCGATCTTCCCCTCGGCCCCGGCCACCCCGGAGGCCCCCGCGCCCGCCTTCGGCCTTTCCTACCTCGACCTCTCCACCGGCCGCTTCGTAGTGATGGAAGGCGGCCTGGACCAGGTGATAGGCGAGATCCACCGCCTGGGGGCCCAGGAGGTCCTCTTCCCGGAGAACGCCGCCTGGCCCGATGCCCTGGCCGCCCTGCGCGATCAGGAACGGACCCTCCTCACCTTGCTGCCCAAGGGCCTCTTCAGCCTGACCGAGGGCACGGCCCTCTTGACGCGCCAGTTCCGCGTCCACTCGCTGGAGGCCTTCGACTGCGCGCACATGGTCCTCGGCATCCGCGCCGCGGCCGCGGCGCTCGCCTACGTGAAGGAGACCAAGAAGAGCGAGCTCAACCACCTGGTGCGCCTCACTCCCGGCCGCTTCGACAGCCACATGACCCTGGACGCGGCCACGATCCGCAACCTGGAACTCATCAAGCCCATCCACGGCGAGGACGAGAGCGGCACCCTGTTCCACCTGCTCGACCGGACGGTGACCGCCATGGGCGGGCGCACCCTCAAGTTCTGGCTCACCCATCCCCTGCTGGAGCCGGCCCGCATCCGGCGCCGCCAGGACGCCATCCAGGAGCTGATCGACCGGCCCGAGGTGCTGGAGGAGCTGCGCACCCACCTGCGCGCCGTCAACGACATCGAGCGCATCGTGGCCAAGTGCGGCGCCGCCCGCGCCCATGGCCGCGACCTCGTGGGCCTCGGGACTTCGCTGGTGGCCGCCGCGGAGGCGGGCCGCTGCCTGGAATCCCTGGGGTCCGAGAGCTTCCGCAAGAGCCGGGAGCGCCTGGAGGCCCTCAAGGCCAAGGGCGAAGACCTGCTCGCCCGCCTCACCGAGCGGCCGCCCCTCACGGTGCGGGAAGGCGGCATGATACGGCCGGGCGTGTACCCGGAGCTGGACGAGCTGGTGGCCGGCATCCGCGACGGGCGCGAATGGCTCAACAACCTGCAGCAGCGGGAGCGGGACGCGACCGGGATCAGCACCCTGAAGGTCGGCTACAACAAGGTGTTCGGCTATTACATCGAGGTGACCAAGGCCCAGGAGGACAAGGTTCCGCCCCATTACCTGCGCAAGCAGAGCCTGGTGGGCGCCGAACGCTACCTCACCCCCGAGATG
>CBILQL010000607.1:0-3491 GCA_966238865.1 uncultured bacterium | reverse complement strand
ATGTGCTCCATCACCAGGTACACCGCTCCGTCTTCGATGCCGACGTCGTACACGCGGGAGGGGATCTCCTTCTGCATGATGTTCACGCCGCAGCCGTCGGGCATGGCGCCGGTGATGGCGATGACCCGCTCGTCCTGGCGGGCGATCTCGAGCAGCGCGTCGCCGAACACCTGGGTCAGGGAGGGCGTCTTGGGAGGGGCCGCCTTCGGCGCCCCGGTCTCGATGTCGAAGGGGTTGGAGGCGTGCCACTTGATGGCGTCGGCCTGGCTCTTGTCCCAGCCGTAGCCCTTGGTGGTCACCACGTGGATGAGGTTGGGGCCCGGGCGCTTCTTCACCGCCTCGAGGATGTCGATGAGCTGCTCGATGTTGTGCCCGTCCACGGGCCCGAAATACCTCACTCCCAGGTCCTCGAAGAAGCCGCCGGGCATGATGAACTTCTTGAGGCCCTCGTCCACCTTGCTGGCGATCTTCTGGAGGTCCTTGCCCCGCGGCAGCTTGCCGGTGAAGTCCCAGGCCTCCTCCTTCAGCTTGTTGTAGGTGGGGTTGGAGATGATCCGGTTCAGGTACTTGGAGAACCCGCCCAGGTTCTTGGCGATCGACATCTTGTTGTCGTTGAGGATGAAGGTGATCTTCTCCTCGGTCTCGCCGGCGTTGTTCAGGGCCTCGTAGACCATGCCGCCGGTCATGGAGCCGTCGCCGATAATGGCCACCACGTCGAAGTCCTTCTTGAGGTGGGTGCGCGCCGCCGCCATCCCCAGCGCCGCCGACAGGGAGGTGGAGGCGTGCCCGGCGCCGAAGGTGTCGTACTCGCTCTCGTCGCGCTTGAGGAAGCCCGAGAGGCCGCCGAACTGCTTCAGGGTGTGGAAGTCCTTGTAGCGGCCGGTGACCAGCTTGTGGGGATAGGCCTGGTGGCCGGTGTCCCACACCAGCTTGTCGTGCGGGGTGTTGTACACCTTGTGCAGGGCCAGGGTGAGCTCCACCGTGCCCAGGTTGGAGGCCAGGTGCCCGCCCTTGCTCGCCACCTGGCGGACGATGACGTCGCGCATCTCGGCGGCCAGGGCCTTCAGTTCCGGGATGGAAAGTCCGCGCAGGTCGGCGGGCGATTGGATTTTCTCAAGCATCGGATGGCCCCTGAAGACGGATGACGGTGCGCTCAATGCACACGGGTGATGATGTAATCGGCAATCCCCTCGAGGACGGCGCCCTGGATCGGCAGCTCGCGCAGCGCGGCCTTGGCCTCGTCCACGAGCTGCTTCGCCATGGCCTTGCTCTGGGCGATCCCGACCACGGCGGGATAGGTGGCCTTGCCCTTGGCCACGTCGCTGCCCGCGTCCTTGCCCAGCGTCTCGGTGGTCTGCTCCAGGTCGAGCACGTCGTCGACGATCTGGAAGGCCAGGCCGATGCGGCTGCCGAAGGCGCCGATGCCTGCGGCGACGGCGGGATCCGCGTCCGCCATCTGGGCCCCGAGCACCAGGGAGGCTTCGATGAGGGCGGCGGTCTTGTGGCGGTGGATGTAGTTCACGGTCTCGAGGCCCACGTCCTTGCCCTCGCTCTGGATGTCGACCACCTGCCCGCCCAGCATCCCCTTGGTGCCGAGGCCCCGGGCCAGGGTGGCCACGCATTCCGGGCGGCCGGTCCGGGACAGGAGCTCGAAGGCGTAGACCAGGAGGGAATCCCCCGCCAGGATGGCCAGCGCCTCGCCGAAGACCTTGTGGTTGGTGGGCCGGCCCCGGCGGAAATCGTCGTTGTCCATGCAGGGCAGGTCGTCGTGGATGAGGGAGAAGGTATGGGTCATCTCCAGCGCGCAGGCCGCCAGGAGGATGTCGTCCCCCTGGCCGTTGCAGGCCTCGAAGGCGGCCAGGGCCAGGGCCGGCCGGAGCCGCTTGCCCCCGGCGAAGATGGAATAGCGCACGGCTCTATGCAGGTCGGCCGGGGCCTCGGACTCCGGCGGCAGGAACTCCTCCAGGGCGGCATTGGTGCGCGCGGAGGCCTGTTTCAGGTACTCCTCCACCGAGACCACGGTCTGGTTTTTCGATGCCGACATGCCTGGATTTCGCCTTTTTGGATGGGAAAAGCCGGAACAAAGATACTAAAAAAAGGCGGATTTCCGGCCTACGCAGGCTCCGGAATCCTAGGCAAATATACCGCTGAAGCCCCGTTTCCGCCGGGGCCTGGCGGCTTCCGCCCCTCCGGTTCCCTCCGAAACCCAAAGCCCTCCAGGCGAGGCCGGCCGGCGGGCCGCGTCCCTCGGAGGACTCACTCCTCCAGGGTCATCTCCGCGCTCTTCACCGTGTTGGTGAGCAGCATGGCGATGGTCATGGGCCCCACGCCCCCGGGCACCGGGGTGATATGGGAGGCCCTGGGCTCCGCGGACGCGAAGTCCACGTCGCCGACCAGGCGGAATCCCGACCTGGTCCTGTCGCTCCTGATGCGGTTCATGCCCACGTCCACGACCACGGCGCCCTCGCGGATCATGTCGCCGGTGATGGCCTGGGGGCTCCCCATGGCGGCCACCAGGATGTCGGCCTGCAGGGTGTAACGCGCGAGATCCGGAGTGCCCGTGTGGCACACCGTCACCGTGGCGTTGGCGAAGGCGTCCTTCTGCACCAGGATGTTGGCCAGGGGCTTGCCCACGATGTTGGACCGGCCCACGATCACCACGTGCTTGCCGGCGGGGTCGATGCCGTGGTTCTGGAGCAGGACCTGGACTCCCCAGGGGGTGCAGGGCTTGAAGCCCTTGCGGCCCAGCATGAGGTTTCCGAGGCTCACCGGGTGGAAGCCGTCCACGTCCTTGCGGGGGGAGATGAGGCCGAGGAGGCGCTCCTCGGGCAGGTGCCTGGGAATGGGGACCTGGAGCAGGATGCCGTGCACGGCCGGGTCCCGGTTCTGGGCCTCGAGATGGGCGGCCAGCTGGGCCTCGGTGGCGTCGGCGGGGAAGCGGTGGGTCCAGGCCTTGATGCCGACCTCGGTGGCGGCCGCGTCCTTGTTGGCCACGTAGACCTGGGAGGCCGGGTCGTCCCCGACCAAAGTCACCGAGAGTCCGGGCCGCACGCCCCGGTCCGCCAGCTGGCGGACCCGTTCCTTCAGGGCCTCCCGGATGGAGGCCGCGGTCTTCTTGCCGTCGAGGAGGATGGCCATGCACCGCAAGATAATAAAATGGCCGGGAATGGTTCCGGGGGAAGAAACTCGGCCGACTTACCGCCCATTGTCTCGGACCTTGCAATCATAAAGGATTTGTGAGCCCCATCCAGTTCGCGCTTCCCCTCCCGGCCCGGCCGGAGCCCGGCGTTGGGGGCATGCGCTAGTTGAACGGAAGTCCCACGATTCTGATTGTAGGTTTGTAAAGTCGAGACGCATGAAAGCGCGCGACCGAGTTCCTGTCTCCTCCCTCGCTATGTCGCCCTGTCGATGGCCCGGTCCAGGCTGGCGCTCAGGGACTTCGTCTTCTCCTGGAGCTGGGTGGAATGCTTGTCGTATTCCTCCAGCCGGCT
>CBILQL010000606.1:0-3496 GCA_966238865.1 uncultured bacterium | reverse complement strand
GGTGGTGTTCGCATGCGCCACCGCCATGGCCGCCGGCCCCGCGGCGGGCGGCTGGCGCATCATCAAGACCATGGGCCTCAGGATGATCCGCCTGCAGCCCGTGAACGGCTTCGCGGCCGAGACGGCGGCCTCCATCACCATCCTCACGGCCTCGCACCTGGGGGCGCCGGTCTCCACCACCCACGTCATCTCCAGCAGCATCATGGGGGTGGGCGCCGCCAAGCGGGCCAGCGCCGTGCGCTGGGGGACGGCGGGAAAGATGGGCATCGCCTGGATCCTCACCATCCCGGCCTCGGCGCTGGTGGCCTTCGCCACCGGCCATCTCATCAAGCTGTTCGCGAAGTAGGCCGGGGACGGGAGGCCCCGGGTCGGGCGAACCCAGAATATCAATACTCCCTGCGGATTGGCACTCTGCGGAACCCGCCCCAGGTTCAGCGCCCGAGCTTGATTTCGTACCGCAGGGATCGGTTCAGGAGGAAGCGCAGTTCCCGGACCTCGCCCAGGCGCGCCAGCCTCTCCTCCCACCAGGCCTTGGGCCGCACGGTAAGGTGGAGATTCCCGCCCTCCCGGGATTTGTTCACGGAGGGGACCGGGCACACGCTCAGGAAAAGCCGCCGCGCGCACACCCGTTTCATCTCCGCGAAGACGCCGTCGAGGTGCGGTTCCGCGATGTGCTCGAGCACGTCGTTGGAGAACCCGTAGTCGAAGCTCCCGTCCGGGATTTCCGCCAAGGAGTCCAGGGAGGCCCAGTAGCAGGCATGCCCCTTCTCCTTCAGCCGCTCCACGGCCACTTTGCTGATGTCCACGCCGGCGGCGCGGCAGCCCTTGCGCGCGAAGTATTCGACCGCGTTCCCCAGCCCCGAGCCGAAGTCGAGGATGGAGGGGCGCGCGGGCTCCGCCTCGGCCGCCTTCAGCAGCTTCCGGGCCAGCAGCTTCCAGCGCGCGGGCTTGTAGCCGTGGGCCCAGAGATGGCTGTACTTTTCCTCTTCGACGTCGAATTCGGCCTTATCCATGCCTGCTCCAAGATTGGAACGATTCAAGAATAACTTTTAGAAAGCTATTACAGGGGAGGGCTCAATCGAAGCTGACAGGCCATGGGCGCAGGACTGTCATAGACCAAATGCATCTGGCCGGGCTTCTCAGTTCGCATGGTTTGGTTCTCCATAATATTCGCCAAAATATGGAGTATGGTCGATGTGGCCGTACCGCCTCACTCTCCCTGCCCCGCTCCCCGGCTGAGCAGGTCCCCAGGGATGTCGACCAGGAATCGGCTGCCCTCCCCCAGGGCGCTTTCGGCCTTGACCGTCATGCCGTATTTTTGGGCCGCGTGCTTGACGATGGCGAGGCCCAGCCCGGTGCCGTCGCGGCGGGCGCGGGAGGCGTCGGCGCGGTAGAAGCGCTCGAAGATGCGCGGGAGCATCTCCTCCGGGATGCCGATGCCGGTGTCCTTGACGTACAGGCAGGTCCGCGCGCCGCCGGAAGTCCCGTCCGCACCGTCGGCCCCGGAAGACGCCGGCTCCAGCCCCACCTTGATCTTGCCCGCGGGCTTGTTGTAGCGGACCGCGTTGCCGATGAGGTTGTCGAGGACGAGCTCGAGGTCGCGGGGCTCCATCAGCACCCGCGCGTCCTCGGGCACGTGGTTCTCGAAGCGGATGCCGGCGCTGTCGATGCCGTGGCGGTGGAGGCCCGCGGCCGCGGTCACGTAGCTGCGCAGGGGCAGGGGCTCCCGGTCCCGGGGCTCGGGGTTGGCCTCCAGCTGCGAGAGGGCCAGCAGGTCCTGCACCAGCCGCTCCAGGCGCAGGGCGTTGGCGTGGATCTTCTCCACGAAGGGCTTGCGCACCTTGGCGTTGTCCAGGGCGCCCTCCAGCAGGGTCTCGGCATACCCCTTGATCGAGGACAGCGGCGTCTTGAGCTCGTGGGAGGCGTTGGCGACGAACTCCGACTTCACCCGATCGAGGTGGCGGAACTCGGTGATGTTGAGCAGGGTGAGCAGGTATTGGCGATCGGGCGCCTGGGCGTCCAGGGGGACGAGCCGGCAGAGCAGGTCGAAGGGCGTGTCGGGGCCGCGGTCGAGGTGGAGCACCGGGGTGCGATCGGGGTCCGCCGCCTGGGACACCCACTGGATCAGGGCGGGCTGGCGGGCGGCCCGGGCGAAACGGAGGCCCTTGAGTCCGCCGGGTCCCGGCGCGGGCGGGGCCGGCTCCGTGCCCGCGGCCTCGCCCCCGGCCTCCGGGCCGGCGGGGCCGGCGGAGGCCCCGGACTCCAGGCCCAGCAGGCGCAGCGAGGAAGGGTTGGCGGTCTCCACTGTGCCGTCGGCGGAGAGGATGAGGATGCCCTCCTCGAGCTGGTTGAGCACCGCCACCAGCTTGTCGCGCTCCTGGGAGACGGCGCGGGCCAGGAGGCGGATCTCCTCCACGTAGCCCTCGAAGGCGCGGTTCAGCACCTCGGCCTCCTGGAACTTGGCCTTCCAGCGCAGGGTGCCGGTGCCGTCGTCGGCGAGGTGGAGCAGCGGGGAGCTGATGGTGCGGCTGATCCACCAGGTGATGGCCATGGAGGCAGCGAGGAACAGGGCCAGGAACAGGGCGAAGACCAGGACGGCGGCCTTCTGGAAGGACTTGAGCGGCCCGGGGCCGGCGGCCATGCGCAGGAGGTGGCGGCCGTCCGGGAGGCGGTGGGCCACGTAGAGCATGTCCTGGTCCAGGGTGCGGGAGTAGCGCCAGGCGTGGCCGCGGCCCGACGCGAGGGCCTGCAGGAACTCCGGGCGGTCGCCGTGGTTCTCCAGGCCGGGCACTTCCTCCCGGGGGACATGGGAATCGGCGAGGACGCGGCCGGAGCCGTCCACCAAGGTGATGCGGAAGCTCTTGTGCGCCGAGACGGCCTTGAGCAGGGAATCGGAGCGAGCCGGTTCGGCGAGGAGGCCGGGGTCCGCCTCCAGGATCGAGGTCATCCAGAGGAGGTCGCCCGACAGCTCCCGCTGCAGCGCCTCGGAGAAGAGGGCGCGGGAGGCGGCATAGAGGAGGAGGGTGAGGCCCAGGAACAGGGCGGCGAAGATGGCCAGCATGCCGACCAGGTGGGCCCGCAGGGAGGAGTATCGCGTTCGCGGCTCTGCCATATGGCGATATTAGAAATTTCCGGGGGGTCCCGGCGGCGGGGCGGGGCGGCGGTCCGGGCGCCTAGCCCCGGCCCCGGAAAGGCGCGCTATTCCGGGGAGCCGGAGCGCTCCGGGTCCCATTGGTACCCGAAGCCGGTCACGGTGCGCACGCACTTGCCGTAGGGCTTGATCTTCTCGCGCAGGCGCGTGACGGTGACGTCCACGCTACGCAGGCCGGCTTTGCTCTCCATGCCCCAGGCGCGCTCCAGCAGCGTGGCGCGGGCGATGGTCTTCTTCTGGCCTTCGATGAGGACCTTGAGCACCATGAACTCCCGGGGCGTGAGGTTCACGCGGCGGCCGTCCACCTCCACCGTGGTGGCGTCGGCAAGACGGCCGGTGCCCTGC
>CBILQL010000605.1:0-3496 GCA_966238865.1 uncultured bacterium | reverse complement strand
CTTCACCCTGGCTGACCCGGCCTGGGTTGACAAGGAGCACTTCGAAAGGCTGCGTCCGGTGGAAATCAGCTTGCCCGACGGCGAAAAGCATCGCGCGTTGCTGCAGGCCGATGACGAGGGAAACCTGCTGTGGGGCGGCGACATGATCGTGGGCCGGGAAACGCCCGGGGATTCGGGACGCGGCCTGTCCAAGACCAGCGCTCTATACCGCACCGACCTGACGAGATGGCCCGGTGGCGTGATGCCGTACATCATCACCGTTCCGTCCTCGAATACCGCCCTGATCGCCAATATCAAGGCCGCCATGACCGAATGGAACCTGAAAACCGGCATCGTTTTCGTTCCCAAGCATTCCGGCCACAAGAATTGGGTCAATTTCACCTCTTCGACGGCATGCAATTCCGAGGTGGGGATGGTCGGCGCGTATGGGCAGGGAGGCGTCGGAGAACAGATCATCAATCTGTATTACAACAGCGTCGATCTCCCGAATTCCTGCGGCACCAAATCGGGGGCCATGCATGAAATCGGCCACGCCCTCGGGCTCTTGCACGAGCATCAGCGCCCGGATCGGGAGCAGCATGTCGATATGCGGGGGCTTTTCCAGGGATGCTCGGTCGATCCGCAACCGGGCGTCCAATGCCTGAACGTGTGCATGGGGCCGACCGGCTCCCTAGGCCCCAGCAATTCCCTTTTACTCTACGACATATGCTACGAAGCCGATGGATACGCCCACCCGCTCAGCAACGGGACCTACGTGTATTCCTATAGCGGAACCACCTACGGTCCGTACGACGAAACCTCGCTCATGCATTACAGAACCACCTCGACCACCGACTGGTCGAAACGGAAGACGTATTTCATCAACGGGGTGCAGCCCGTCGACGGATGGTTCCAACCCATCAACGGGGGTTACTTCACCAACGGGAGCATCAGCCTCAGCGCCGGGGATATCGCCGCGGTGAACTACCTGTACAAGCAGGGCTCTCCCAATGGCGACGGGAAGGACGATTTCTTCTTTTTCGAACCCGGCAGCGGCCGCATGAACGTTGCGATCCTCAACGGAAGCAACGGCTATTCCAGCATCGGCCCCTGGGGATCGGCCTACCCCAGCGCGGACAAGGACTATTTCCTGTTCGGCGACTTCAACGGCGACGGGCGGACCGACCTCGGCTTCCTCGCTGCCGACTACAGCATCACGGTGGCCCTTTCGAACGGAGCCGGTTATAATACCCCGACCACCTGGGTGCCTGCGAACAATTTCGGTCACCGCTTCGGCAAGCATTATGTAGGCGATTTCGACGGGAACGGGAAGGACGATCTCCTCTTCTTCGAACCCGGGAATAAAACCATCCACGTTGCGCTTTCGACGGGATCCGGCTTCGGCGCGCCCGGTTCGGGCCAATGGATCGGCCCGGGCGGATTCGGGGGCCTGAAGGACAATTACCTGCCTGGCGATTATAACGGCGACGGCCTGACCGATCTGGGATATTGGGAAGGAAACCAGACTTTCCACGTCCAGATTTCCAAGGGCACGGCTTTCAACGGCCCCGGTTCCGGGGAGTGGATCCAGAGCGGCTATTTCGGGAATCTCGTGGTCAAGCCGTACATCGGGGACTTCACCGGCGATGGCAGGGATGACTTCATGTTCTTCTCGAGCGGCGGCAATATCCTTTGGATGCGGCCTTCGAATGGCAACGGATTGGCCCTCAACCAGCAATGGACGACCTCCAACGGCTACGGCAGCCTCATGAACAATTATTTCGTCTCCGACTTCACCGGCGACGGAATCGCCGATCTCGGGTATCTGGAGCCGACGAGCAATGGCGAGACCCGTTTGTACGTCAAGCCCACGAATTCATCGGGATCCGGATTCCAGGCCCACTCCGTATGGCTCGCTGCCGGACAATTCGGGGGGACTTGGGGCAAGCATTATTCCGCGTACAAGAAAAAGCGGATCAAGACTCCGTAAGCCCCTGCTCCGCCCTTCAATCGCTGGACCTGGGCTTCGGTCCCGGTCCCATGCTTCGGACTTGCCGAATACTAAGGGCCCTCCGCGAGGGGGGCCCTTTTCCAACCGAAGCGTTTCAGGCTCGACTTTCCCGTTTTTCCACTAGGAAAAGCACCCCCCCGACCGCGCCCACCGCGAGGTCCAGGACGAAGATGGACAGGCTGAACACCAGCGCCGCCTCCGCGTCGAACCCGTGGGGCGCCAGGCCATGCACGAACAGGGTCTGGTTCACGCCCAATCCCTGCACGCTCACGGGCAGTAGCGTGAGGATGGAGCTGGCCAGCAGCAGGGGGCAGAGCACCGCCGGCGAGATGCGCAGCCCCAGCGCCGCCGCCACCGTCCAATACACCAGCAGGCAGGCGACCTGCAGGAGCAGGGAAAGGGCGATGGCCCGCGCCAAAGTGCGTCCGGTGAGGCTGTCCAGGCTTTCCTTGAGGGCCGCCGGGAGGGGCAGGGACCGGTAGGCGCGCAGGACCGCCAGGCCCGGGGGGACCGCGGCGAGGGCGAGGGCTCCCCACAGGCCGGGCAGGATGCCGGCCGGAAGCCGGACGGGCGAAGACGGCAGGGACAGGAAGACGGCCGCCAGGGCGAACATGGCCAAGAGGCCCAGGTAACGTTCCAGGAACACCGACTGCAGGGAGAAGCCCAGGCTGCCGCCGTGGCGGTTCACCCGGGAGACCCGCACCCAGTCGCCGGCTATGCCTCCGGGTACGAACAGGCTGAAGAAGCACGAGATGAGGTAATGGCGGACCAAGGTGGGGAAGGGGAGGGAGAAACGGGCGTCGTCCCCGAGGATGACGGAGAAGCGCCAGGCGCGCACGAGGATGAAGGCGGCCTCGGCCAGGAGCACCGGCGCCAGGCGGACCGGGTCGGCGGACAGCAGCAGCTGTCCCATGCGGGCCCAATCCGCGTCGTGCAGCAGCCAGACCAGCAGGCAGGCGCTGACGGTCAGTTTCGCCGCCAGCACCAAAGCCGGCCGGGTTTTCGCCATGATGATGGGATTATAGCATGGGAATCCGCTGGTAACCGGGGTGCCGGGACGGGATCGGCGGGCCGGCACCTCCAGGAAACCCGGTTCCCGGCCCCTGCGTCCTTGGCCTCGCGCCCCCCGCCTGTGGTAGAATCCTGGGTATGGCAATCGCCTTGGGGCGGGGGATCCCGTCCGACGTCGGGCAATCCGCGGCTCCCGCAGGCCGGGAAGAGTCCGGCGCCGTCGAATTCTCCCTTATAGTCCCCCTCTTCGATGAGGAGGAGAACGTGCGCGCCCTGGTGGCCGGCCTTCGGGAATTCCTGGCCGGCTTCCCGCGCACTGCCGAGGTGCTGCTCATCAATGATGGGAGCCGGGACGGCACCAAGGCAGCCATCGCCGAGGCCATCCGCGGGCTGCCCGCCTTCCGCAGCTATTCCCTGCGGACCAACCTCGGCAAGTCGGCGGTGTATTCCCTGGGATTCCGGAAGGCCAGGGGCCGGCTCCTCGCCACTATGGAC
>CBILQL010000604.1:0-3502 GCA_966238865.1 uncultured bacterium | reverse complement strand
GGTTGCGGCATAGGAGTTCCGACGTGGCCGATTTCGAAGCTTTGCGAGCACAGCCGAACGACGAGTCCTTCATGCGCCATGCCCTGCGCGAAGCCCAGGCGGCCTACGACGGCGGGGAAGTGCCCATCGGCTGCGTGATCGTCAAGGACGGGAAGATCATCGCGCGCGGGCGCAACAGCATGGAGACCCTCAAGGATCCGACCGCCCATGCCGAGATCCTGGCCCTGGGGGCGGCCAGCGGCGCGCTGCAGAACTGGCGCCTGGAAGGCTGCACCCTGTACGTCACCCTGGAGCCCTGTCCCATGTGCGCGGGCGCCATCCTGAACGGACGCATCCAGCGCGTCGTCTTCGGCGCCCGGGACAAGCGCCTGGGGGCCCTGGGCTCGACCTACGACATCCTGGCGGGCAATCCCATCAACCGCAAGGTGGAGGTCGCCGAGGGCGTCCTGGCGGACGAATGCCTGGGGATGATCAAGGAATTCTTCCGCGATCTCCGGGCGAAGGCGCGCAAGCCTCCTGAAGACCCGGAAGGCATCCAGGACCTGTAAGCCTTCAAGTCCTGAAAGGCGGACGGTTCAGGCCGTCAGGCCCCGGTTCAGCGCCCCCATCAGGAAATCCCGGGTTTTCGGCCATTCCGTGTCCAACAGGGAATAGTACACCGTATCCCGCACAAAGCCGTCCAGCAGGATCATGTGCTTGCGGAAAACTCCTTCACGCTTGGCCCCCAGCCTTTCGATGGCGCGCTGGGAGCGGAGATTGCGGGCGTCGGTGCGGAGCGCCACCCGGACGCAGCCGAGGGTCTCGAAGGCGTACCTGAGCAGGAGCAGCTTGCATTCGGTGTTCGCCGCCGTCCGCCAGGCCGAAGGAGTCAGCCAGGTGTGGCCGATCTCGAGGTTGCGATGCGCCGGGTTCAGGGCGTAATACCGCGTGGAGCCGATCAGGGCGCTGGTGGAGCGGGACTGGATTGCGAAGGGCAGGTACTCTCCGCGATCACGGCCTTCCATGGCCGCGCGCACGTATGCGTCCATGTCGGCCTGGGACTGCATCCGGATCGGGACCAGTCGCCAGAGCTCCGGGTCCTTGCCGACGGCCCACAGGCCGGGGGAATGGGACGGGTTGATGGGGAGGAGGTTCACGTTGCGTCCCGAGAGGGTCAGGGCGGGGTCGATCCAGGGAACGGGGGTGGACATGGAAAAAAAGTCGCAATCCGTCCAGGCTGCGGCAAGGGTTGGGGCAGCCGTCACCAATAGGTATATTGGAAATGCTCATCCCGGAAGGCCCAGACCTCACGCAATGGAGGCGAGCCGAACCCCGCCAGGACGAAAGTAGCAACGGTAGGCATCAAGCCCATGTGCCGTGCCAAAGTCTGTCGCCGACCGGGGTGAGCCTAACTACTTCGATTCCGAGGTCGAATCGCGCGTCAGCGGGGGACCTGGATTCCCGTCCGGGCCGTGAACTCTTCGAGCGTGAGGAGCGGGTCCCCGTCCTCGATGCGCTGCGGATATAGGATGCCGTCCAGGTGATCGAACTCGTGCTGGAAGATACGCGCCAGGAAGCCGGAAAAGGTGCCGGACCGGCGATGGCCATGGCGATCCAGCCAGGCCGCATCCACATGCTCGTAACGGGGCACCAGGCCGCGGTATCCGGGGACGCTTAGGCACCCCTCCCAGCCTTTCTGGACCTCCCCATGCAGCCGCAGGATTTCCGGATTGAGCACCGCGAAGGGTTCGACCAGCGGCGCATCCGGATAACGGGGTCCGGGTTTGGGGGCCATGATGAAGAGCCGAACCGACTTTCCCACCTGAGGGGCCGCGATGCCGACGCCGAGATTCTCCTCCCCGCAGCGGATGAGCTCGTCGATGAATCGCTGGAAGTCCGGATCGGCGATGTCCTCGGCCGTACGGGCCGTCAGGGCCAGGCGCGCGTCTTCACGCGGCAGCAGCTCCAGGGGGTTCGGGACGGGGTCCATGTCTTAATTATACCTAGTTCTGCCGGGTCGCGGGGCGTACACCCAAGCCCGGCCCGGCGGGAGGCTGCAGGCGCCCCTGCCGAATCTCCAATCCCGCGAACGGATCCTCGCGCAGCAGCCAGGAACCGTCCAAATCCGCATAATCGGCGCGCTGGGCGGCCACCAGGCCGGCGGAGATGAGCAGGCTGCTTTCCAGCATGCAACCGATCATGGTCTTGAGCCCCAGCCGGCCGGCCATGTCCAGCATGCGCAAGGCGGGTGTGATGCCGCCGCATTTCACCAGCTTGATGTTGAAGCCGCTGAACCGGCCCGGCAGGGCGGCCACGTCCTCGGGCACGGCGCAGCTCTCGTCGGCGAAAATCGGGAGGCGGGAGGCTGCGAGCAGGGCGGGCATCCTGCCGTCCTCCTCGCGGGGCAGCGGCTGCTCGATGAACTCCACGCCCAGGGCGGCCAGCTCGGAGGACAGGGCTGCCACGTCGCGTCCGGACCAGGCGCAATTGGCGTCCACGCGGATGGCGGAGCGGCTTTGCGTCCTGGCGGCCCGCACCACGCCGAAATCCGCGGCGGCGTCCAGCTTCAGCTTGAGGGCGGGAAACTCCGCGGCCTCGGCGATGCGCCCCGGCCATTCCTCCTCCGGGCAGATCCCCAAGGTGGCCGAAGAGGGGACTTCCCGGGGCGGCGTCCCGTAGACGGCATCGACGACGCTGCGGCCGCCGAGGCGGGCGAACAGGTCCCAAAGGGCGACGTCCACGGCGCACAGGGAAGCACGGGAGGGAGCCAGCCGGGGAAGCAGCTCGTCCCAGATGTCGGCGATGTCCCCGGAGGTGCGCAGCGTGCGGCCGAGGAAGAAATCCGCCAGGCCGGCCAGGCGCATCCAGACGTCGGCGGCATCCTCGCCGAAATAGGCGTTGGGGGAGGCTTCCCCGTATCCGATGATCCCGTCCTGCTCGACGGCGAGGAAGACGTTCGACACCCGCGGCCGGCTGGCCCGGGAGATCCGGAACACGTGGCGCGGGTACAGGGTTTTCGGTACCGGGTAGATTCGGATCATGGGGGAAAGGAAGTCTCGCAACCGTGAATATACATTGCGTCCCAGGTACCCTCCCGATTTTATGATATTATCGGGGTATGCGTACAGTGCTGGGGGCATCCGTCGAGGGACGTCCCATAGAGGTTTTCACCAACTTCGAAGGTCCGTCCCCGCCCGGACCCGGTCGGGAAGGCGAAATCTCCCTCCTCCTTGGCGGCACCCACGGCGACGAGCGCGCCACGGTGGCCCTGCTCGAGCGCTTCGCGCGCGACCGGCTGGAACCCGATGCTTTGGGCGTCCCGGTGGCCGTGATCCCGGTGTTCAATCCCGATGGACACGCGCGCGATACCCGGTACAACGCCCGCGGGGTGGATCTCAACCGGAATTTTCCCCACAACTGGTCCCCGCACAGCGAGGAGCCTCCCGGCGCCTGGCCCCTCTCCGAACCGGAGGCCAAGCTCCTCCATGATTACATCCTGTCCCTGCGCCCGGCGAAGATCGTG
>CBILQL010000603.1:0-3505 GCA_966238865.1 uncultured bacterium | reverse complement strand
AGATGAAGGACACGAAGGTGATGACGTTGGCGTCCCAGAAGAGCCGCGCGAGATGCGCCATGCGGCGGTTGTTCTCCTTGCGATCCTGGGCCGAGAACCCGAGGTCCGCGCACAGGCCCATGCGGACGTTGTCCCCGTCGAGGAGATAGGTGAGCTTCCCCGCCTGGTTGAGGCGGTGCTCGGCGGCGCTGGCGATGGTGGATTTGCCGCTGCCGGACAGGCCGGTGAACCACAGCACGGCTCCCCGCTGGCCCCCGAGGCGGATGCGGTCCTCCCGCTTCACCGCGGGCTGGTGCCAGACCACGTTCGGGCTCTTCCCGCCCGGGTGTTGCTTCTCCGTCACGGCGACCTCCTAGAAGATGCCCAGCTTGCGCAGCCTGGCCACCGCCTCGGCCACGATGCCGTCCTCGGCGGCGGCGCCCTCCTCCTTGTCCGAGGAAGGCTCCAGCTCCAAGAGCGGATGCGGCGCCAGGCGGGCTTCCAGGGCCTTGATGTCCTGCGCGTCGAGTCCCCGGGCCGAGACCGCCAGGATGAGCCCGGCGTCCAGGAGCAGGGAAGCCGCTTCGGCGAGGCGTCCGGCGAGGCCGGCGTCCTCCCACTGCTCGGCCCCTTCACCGGAGTCTTCCAGGCCGAGGTAGAAGGCCGCCCGTCCCAGGGAAAGCAGCTTGGCCTCCAGGGCCTTGGCCGCCGCCGCGGAGTCGCGGCTGGGCCCGCCGGAGAGCAGCACCAGGGCCGCCTTCTGGCCCAGCCCCTTGGCCCGAGCCTCCGCGGGCAGTCCCGATCGCGCGAAGCCGGAGGCGCGTTCCGCGCCCTGGCCGCTCTCGATCTCGGGCAGGGCCTCGCGGATGATGCCCCCGCCGGCGATCTCGTACTGATCCACGATCACGAAGCGCCCCGTGGACTCCAGCCGGGAGGTGGGGTCGAAGGCCAGCGGCTTGCCCAGCTCGATGATGCAGTCGGCGACGTCGTGGCGGCCCACGTGGGCCTTGGCCAGCTGGCCGGATTCGCCCGCGGTCTCCGAGGCGTCGATGAGGACGTTGATCTTGCTGAGGCGGGCCGGCACCTTGGCCGTGCCCAGCTTGAGATGGTAGGTGCGCCCGGGCTCGAACGGCTTCTTGCCCATCCAGAACAGGTTGACCCGGAGGCGCGATCCCACCTCGGGGGCGGCCTCCGAGGTCTTGGCCATCAGCTCGCCGCGGCCCACGTAGATCTGCTCCTCCAGGGTGAACCCGGTGGAGATCCCTGCCGCCACCTCCTTGCGGGGGGCGGCGTGGAAGGCCTCGATGGACTTGATGCGGCTCTTCTTGCCGGAGGGCAGGAACACCACCTCGTCGCCGACGCGGGCGGAGCCGCTCTCCACGCGCCCGGCGACGATGCGCCGGTCGTCGTTCAGGGCCGTGAACTTGTAGACGTCCTGCACCGGCAGGCGGAAGGGCTGGTCCGGCTTGGGCGGCTCCTTCCGGAAGGCGTCCACGGCGGAAAGCAGGTTGTGGCCGGTGTACCAGGGCATCTTGTCCGAGGGCCGGACCAGGTTTTCGCCGTGGAAGGCCGCCACCGGCAGGAAGAACTTTGGGGCCGCCCCGATGCGGGCCAGGAAGGAGATGTACTCGTCCCGGATGTCCTCGAATGCCTCCCGGGAGTAGCCGACGAGGTCCATCTTGTTCACCACCACGGCGATCTGCTTGATACCCAGCATGGCCAGGAGGTAGCCGTGGCGCTTGCTGTTCTCGCGGATGCCCTCCTTGGCGTCGATGACCAGCACCGCCGCCTCGGCGCGGGCGGCGCCGGTGACCATGTTCTTCAGGAACTCGATATGCCCGGGCGCGTCGATGATGATGTAGTCCCGCAGCCCCGACTTGAAGAAGGTGCGGGCCGTGTCGATGGTGATGCCTTGGGCCTGCTCGTCCTTCAGGGCATCCAGCAGGAAGGCGTACTCGAAGGGCCGCGAGTTCCGCTCGCAATAGGCCCGCACCGCCTCCAGCTTCCCGTCGGGCAGCGATCCGGTGTCCGCCAGCAGCCGCCCCACCACGGTGCTCTTCCCGTGGTCCACATGGCCGACGATGACGATGTTCATGCGCACCCGCCCCTCCCCGCGGACACTCTCGTCGGCGGCGGTGGGAGCGGGACGGTCGAAGGCGGGTATGTTCAGGGACATGTGTGCTTTTCTTTTTCTAGACAGGGGGTGTGAGCCAGGGATTGCGTGACCGCAAAAACCCGAGCGTGGTCCGGCCGCAAAGCCGTCCGAGGAGCGGTGCTGGAGCACCGCGACGAGGGCCGCACCCGAGGGGCAGCCAGGGAGAGGAGGTGGAGTGCCCTTCGCCGGACCCGAAGAGGCGCACTCTATGCAGCGGACGGGCCGCAATCGGGTTTTCCCGGAGGGCAATAATGGGACGGCCACGGAGCAACGGCCCGCGCAGGGTCTTCTGCAATTTCCAGCGAGTCGATTTCGAGTAGATATTCACCGGCCGTCCCATTATTGTGCGGTTACGCAATTACATGTAGCCGTCGCGGCGGAGAGTCTCCAGGCCCCCGTCTTCCTTGTCCTGGGCGCGCCCGGACCGTTCGGCGATGTTGGCGAACTTGCCGGTCTTGAGCTCGGCGACGATTTCCTCGACGTTCCTGGAGGTGGAGTCCACCGGGTTGGTGCAGGGGTAGCATCCCAGGGACCGGTAGCGCTTGCCGGTCCCCTTGTCGAAGTAGAGGTCGGTGATGGGGATGTCCTCGCGGTGGATGTACTCCCAGATGTTCAGTTCCGTCCAGTCCAGCAGCGGGTGGATGCGGATGTGTGTGCCGGGGGCGAAGTCGGTCTTGAACTGGTTCCACAGCTCCGGGGGCTGATCGCCCACGTCCCATTCGTTGTTCTTGTCGCGGGGCGAGAAGTAGCGCTCCTTGGAGCGGGACCCTTCCTCGTCCGCCCGGGCGCCCACGATGACGCCGGTATAGGGCTCGGTGTTGCGGTCCGGCTCGTACTGGCCGGTTTTCAGGTTGAGGCGGAAGCGGGGCCATTCGCCGGAGAGGGTGTGCTTGAGGGCGTCGGTCTTGAGGGCCTTGCAGCATTGCAGGCGGGTGGCATTGCCGTCCGGGAAGGTCTCCTTGCGCTCGAGGGCCCCCTTGTTCTGGCCGTAGACCATGGTGAGATGCCATTCCATGGCCAGCTTGTCGCGATAGCGGATCATCTCCGGGATCTTGTAGGCGGTGTCGATGTGCACCAAAGTGATGGGCACATGGCCGAAGAAGGCCTTGCGAGCCAGCCAGAGGAGGACGGTGCTGTCCTTGCCGATGGACCAGAGCATGGCCAGGTTTTTGAAATTGGCGTATGCCTCGCGGAGAATGTAGACGCTCTGGTTTTCCAGTTGGTCCAGATGATCGCTAGCCATGGGGCCTTTCGGGATGATTCGGACAATATTAACATATTATTTTTGTCTGGTAAAGGATCTCTGTAAATTGAGCAATGAGCTGCTATTTTCTGAAGAATATTAAGGAATTCAAAACCTACTATATCGAT
>CBILQL010000602.1:0-3508 GCA_966238865.1 uncultured bacterium | reverse complement strand
AACCGGTCCCGCGGCGGCGCTGGCGCGCCAGGCCCTGCTCCATCTCATCGGGGCCGACGCATGGCCGCCGTTCCTGCGCCTTTTCTTCCTCCTGCAGGATGCCCGGCGGACGGAGGATTGGGCCGCGGTGGAACGCCGGGCCCGGGAATGCCTGGAGGCGCTGGAGCGCGCCGACGACTCCGGACTCCGTCCCGGGGGAACGCTCTACTCGACCCTGCTGCATCCCGTGGGCCTGGGCAGGGGAATGAATTCGGACGTCAACCGGGCCTTCCTGGAGGACCTCGCGGGGAAGGGTCCGGGCGGAAGGGGACTCCTATCCCGCCATTGCGAATTCGCGCTCGCGGAATCGGCGCTGGCGCGCGGCTCCGCGGCCGATGCCCTGGCGTTGGCGCGGCGCCTGGACGCTTCCCCCGGCGTTTCCCTCCCCTATCATGCCTTGAAAATCGAAGCCGGCCTCGAGGCCGGGGATTCTCCGGCGGTGCAGGCCGCTTGCCGCGATTGGTTCGAGGATGCGCCCCTGGATACGCGCGCCTGGGAGGGCATCCTGTCGGCCTACGATCGGACGGGGATGAAGGCGGAGCGCCGGCGCTTCCTCGAGGGCATCCACGCCATCTCGCTTTTCCTGCTCGACCCGGATCAATCGGATCGCATCGCGCAGATGATCCGCGCGGACTGATTCTCCCGGCCCGTCAGCCCTGGAACCGCGCCTGCAGGTATTCCTTGTAGGGCGACCCGGGCATCCTCTCCACCGTCGCCCGGAGCTGCTCCGCCGTGACGAATCCGCGGAGGTAGGCGATCTCCTCCAGGCAGGCGATCTTGAGGCCCTGCCGGGCCTCCAGCGTGTAGATGAAGGTCGAGGCCTCGAGCAGGCTCGCATGGGTGCCGGTGTCCAGCCAGGCGATGCCGCGGCCCAGCAGGGACACGTGCAGCCTGCCCGCCTTCAGGTAGGCGTTGTTGAGATCAGTGATCTCCAGCTCGCCGCGGGCCGAAGGCTTGATGGCCTTGGCCATCTCCACCACCCGGTTGTCGTAGATGTACAGACCGGGCACGGCATAGCGGGACTTGGGGACCTTCTGCTTCTCCTCGATGCCGACCACCTTGTGATCGCCGTCGAATTCCACCACGCCGTAGCGCTCCGGATCCTTCACGTAATAGCCGAACACGCGGGCGCCCTCGCCGTCCTTCTCGAAGCGGGCGATGATCTCGTCCAGCTTGATCTTCCCGTAGAAGAGGTTGTCGCCGAGGATCAGGGTCACCGGATCCCTGCCGATGAACGTCTCGCCGATGAGGAAGGCCTTGGCGATGCCGTCGGGCTTCTCCTGCACGGCGTACTCGATGGAGAGGCCCCATTGGGAGCCGTCGCCGAGCAGGGCGCGGAAGCGGGGCGTGTCTTCCGGGGTGGAGATGAGCAGGTAGTCCTTGATGCCCCCCAGCATGAGGGTGGCCAGGGGGTAGAAGATGAGCGGCTTGTCGTAGACGGGCAGCAATTGCTTGCTGGCCACCGAGGTGAGGGGATAGAGCCGGGTGCCGGCGCCGCCGGCGAGGATGATGCCTTTCATGGTCGCGTCTTGCTCCTGTCGGAAGATGCCGCCCTTCAGCGCCCGCCGCCGGCCGGGAAGCCGGGCCCGGGTTCGGGGGCGTTGAGGCCGGGCGTCACCCCGTCCGTGTCCGCGGCGATGGTGATGGAATTGAGGGGGCGCGGCTTCTCCGGCAGGTTCAGGGTCCTGCGGATGGCCTCGAACACCTCCGGGATGGACAGGGTGGCGTCCACGCTGTGGAGGATGCCGATGCGGCGGAAGAACGCCAGCATGGGCTCGGTCTTCACGTGGTAGTCCTCGAGGCGCTTCTGGATGGCCTCGGGGTGGTCGTCGGAGCGCTGCACCAGGCTGCCTCCGCACACGTCGCATACGCCCTCGATCTTGGGGCGGTGGCCGATGAGGTTGTAGTCGAGGCCGCACTTGGAGCAGACCCGCCGGGCCATCACCCGCTCGGTGACCAGGGAATCGGGGGCGTCCATGTGGATGACGGCGTTGATGTTGTAGCTCTCGAACAGGAACTCGGCCTGGGGGAAGTTCCGGGGGAAGCCGTCCAGGACGAAGCCGTAGTTCCAGTTGTGCCAGGTGAGGCGCTCGGACACCACCTTGGCCACCATGTCGTCGCCGACCATCTGCCCCTTGGAGATGATGCGGTTGATCTTGGCGGCCAGCTTGGTGTGGTTGGCGATATGCCACCGGAAGATGTCGCCGATGGAGATGTGGACGAAATCGTAGCGGTCGCAGAGGAGCTTGGCCTGGGTGCCCTTGCCGCAGCCCTGGATGCCCATGATGATGTACTTGTACATGTCCCGGTGTCGTCCCTTCGGCGGCTAAAGGTAGGAATCCGCTGAAAGTTTATCGAATAACGCCGAAGCGGACGCTTCGGTCTGCCCATTCTATCGAATTACGCCGAAGCGTTTCCAGGCCTGTTTCTTCCCGCCGTCGAACCAGACCTCGACCAGGGCCGAATACACGTCGGGTCCGAGATGGCGCAGGTCCAGGACCTGGTTGTAGGCCTGCAATCCCTCGGGGAGATTGTCCCAGCCCTGGGTCTTCACCACGTTGCCGGCGATGTCGTAGACCCGGACGCGGGCCTTCCTGGCCGCCTTGCCGAGGCGCAGGTGCACGGTCGCGGAAGGTCCGCGCACCGGGCTCGGGAAGAGGAAGAACTCGTCGATGGCCTCGCGATTCCCGGCCCCCGTGGGCGCGGGCCATCCGGTCACATCCAGGTGGCCGGTGCGGGCCGCGTCGCCGCCGGGAGCCAGCCAGGCGAGTCCCCGGGCCGCGCCCGTCTTGGCCAGGGTCCAGGCGTTCAGGCTGCCGGTGCCGCTCTGGGCCAGGAGCTCCAGGTCCGCGTCCCCGTCCAGGTCGGCGAGGGCGATGTGGAGGTAGGGATTGCGGGTGGTGTCGAGGCTCAGGCCGCCCATGGTCAGGGGCCAATCGGAGACGTCGGCGGCCAGGATGCCGGTGCGCCGGGTCTGGGCCGCGGACGGGCCCGGCCCGGCCAGCTTCCTGCCCGCGCTGTCGACGGCGTAGATGAGGCCGTCCGGGGTGGCGATGAGCACCAGGGCCTTGCCGTCCCGGGCGGCGACCAGCGGCGTGCTGCGGATGGCGGTTTCCGGGAAGCGGCTGCTGCCGTAGGTGAAGCCCACGGCCTGGCGCTCCTCGGGCAGGAAGGGCCAGCCCTTGAGGTAGGCGCCGCGGAAGTCTATAGCGTGCACGGCGTTGGCGCCGGAGAAGAGGATGTCCGGATGGCCGTCGCGATCGAGGTCGGCGAGGGCCGGGCCGGTGGGATCGTCGCTGATATAACGGAGGGTGGTGTCGGCGAAGCGGACGCTGCGGGCGAAGCGCTGGGGGAAGCCCGGGAAGGCTTTGGCCTCGGACGCGTCCTTCACTTCGACCAGCGCCGCGCTGCCCCGCGAACCCAGCAGGAAGGCGTCCGCGGAGCCGTCGCGATCGAAGTCGGCGGTGAC
>CBILQL010000601.1:0-3513 GCA_966238865.1 uncultured bacterium | reverse complement strand
GGCTCGGACGCGAGACGGCATTTTTCGGGCCCAGGAGGCTGGTTTAATGGTCAGTTTGTACGCAGTTGGGGTCTCGGCGGGGGCGCGGCTCGCCCACATGCAGCTGAATACACCCACCACCACGGCCCCGAGAATCAGCCCGGCGAAGATGAACACGTCGTTCGGGCACGGCGAGATGGCGAGGGAGAGCCTCAAGATGATTCCCTTCCGAAGGCGTCCAGGCAAGCCCGCAGGTTGCGGAGGGCGAGGTCCACGTTTTCGGGCCGCATGTCCCGGTCCGAGGCGTGGTTGCTGATGGCGCGTATCTCGGCCACCGGCACGCCGGCCAGGGTCCCGGCCAGGGCCACCGCCGCTCCCTCCATGGACTCGAAGTCCGCGCCGAACAGCCGGCGCCTCAGCGCTCCCGTGGCCCGGGTGCCCGTGCAGGCGTTCACAGTGCACCCTTTCCCGGTCCTGATCGATAGATTCGGCGACACGGCCAGGGGCAAAGGCCTCCGGTAGATTTCGTCCGCCCAAGGCGCTTCCCCCACGGGCAGGAAAGCATCCGGCCCCGGCAGCTCCATGCCCAGGTCGCCGAACACCTCGCTCTCCCCCGCCACCAGGTCGCCGACCGCGAGGCCCGATTCCGGGTAGGCCCCGGCGATGCCGACGTCGAGGATCAGGGCGGGCCGGCGCCCGGCGATCAGGGACGGAAGCCTGGCCAGGGTCATGGGGATCCCCACCCCAGTAACACACAGGATACGGTTCTCCGAGGCCAGGCCCCGCGCTGCGTCGAGCTCCCGGGCGGTGGCGGCGCAGATCAGCACGGGCCCGGGCATGTCAGGGGCCCTCCCGGACGGGCCCGACGCGCGGCAGCAAGTCTTCGAAGTCCTTCGGGGAGAATTCGGCGGGCATCAGGCTGAGGCAACTCGCCGATCCCATGGCCAGTCCGCGCCGGAACGCCTCCTCCGGGGGAAGCCCTTCCAGCAGGCCATGCAAGGTCCCTGCCGACACGGTATCCCCCGCCCCGATGGGATTGACGGCCTTCTCCAGGACCGCCACGGGAATGCGGAACAGGGCGCGCCCGCCCCGGATCACGGCCGCTTCCCGCGCCCCGTCGGTGACCAGGAACAGCGGACCCTCGGCGCCGGCAAGCGGCTCGAGCGCCGCATACTCCTTGCGGTTCACCTTCACCATGCCGGCCTTGTCCAGCAAGGCCGCGTCGACGCCCTGCCAGGCGTCCAGCAGGCAAACCCGCGGCGCGAAGCGATCCAGCAGACGCGCATACATGTCCCGCGGCACCCCCGGCGGCACCGTGCCGCAAAGCAGCAGCCCGGAATAGGTCGCGGGATCGGCCGGCAGCGCATCCAGCAGGGCATCCCCGAGGCCCGAGGTCCGGGTTTCGAAGGGTTCGATGATTTCGGTGGCCGCTCCCCGGCCATGATCGACCAGGGTCGAGCATAGCCGGGTCTCCTCGTCGACCCAGGCATGAAGGCTCCGGATCCCCAACGACTTGCATCCCTCCAAGCATCGCTGCCCATTGGCGCCGCCCAGCACTTGGAGCAGGTGGACCTCATGCCCCAGCCGTCGCAGCACCTTGGCGGCGTTCATTCCCTTGCCCGAAGCCAGCTGTACCAGGGACCGGGCACGGTTCACCTCCCCCGGCTCCAGAACCTCGAACTCCAGGATCTTCTGCCAGGCCGGATTAAGCCCCACGACCAGGATTGGCGCCATATTGGAAGTGTAAAAATCTGCCCCGCATCCACCCAAGCGGACAGGGAAAAATCAAATCCGACAGCGCAAATTCCGGGTTCAGGCAATCTCTTCGCCGGGGACTTGTCACCCGGGCCCCCGAAGGTTAGAGTAATTCCGTGCCTGTGCGCTGTCAGTGCCGGGAATGTGTGATTTCAAGGCGCTGCCATTGCAAACACTTCCAAACGCATATTCAGGTTTTGCCGAGGTAAGCAATCTTGGGGCGCCACTATCGCTACGAGACAGCGACTTCAGTGCAGGGAACAGGCAGAGAAACTCTTCAATTGCGTTGGTGGTGTTCGAGCCAGCGAGCTCCGAGCTTGCGGGAGCAAGCGAGGAGAGCCGGCGAGACCCCCTCCCCTTTGCGCGCAGCGCAATGGGGAGGGGGTCCGTTTATGAAATGAATGGGCCCCGGGAGCTGACGAACGGGGGGAGCCGTCGACAGTCCCGGGAACCCGCCGAAGCGGGCTCCGGTCGCCGGAGAGGAGGTATGGGGGGTGTGGGGGTCCCGCCTCCCGACGAATCAGAGTTTTCCGCTTCGGATGACCTCTTTCACGTAATGGGCGCTGGCCTTGGGCACGCGCTCCTGGGTGTCATAATCAATATAATGGATGCCGAAGCGCTTGAAGTAGCCTTCGGACCACTCGAAATTGTCCAACAGGCTCCAGACGAAATACCCCTTGAGGGGATAGCCTTCTTTGACGGCCCGCCGCGCGGCTTCGAAATGGGTGCGCAGCCATTGCACGCGATCCAAGTCGAGAACGCGCCCCGAAGCGTCGCGCACGTCGTCGACGGAGCAGCCGCTCTCGGAGATATACAGCTTTTTGACGCCGTACTCCTCGCGCATGTAGCGAATGGCCCAATAGATGCTTTGGGGCACGGGCTTCAGCCAGTCGAGGTTGAGCCGGGGATAGCTGGGCGGGAAGGGCAGGAGGTTGAAGCCCTTGGGATCCGCGGACGGTTCGGTGAAATAGCCCGAATAGATGTTGAGGCCGTGGAAGTCGCAGGGCGACGAGATGACGGCCAGGTCATCCTTGCCCACTTCGGGGGCATCGGCGCCCTGCTCCTCCAGCCACCAGGAGGCGTAGGCCCCGCGGAAGATGGGCTCGTGCAGGTAGGCGTTCATCCGGACATAGGCCTTGGCGGCTGCCTTGGCTCCGGCGGCGTCCTCGATGAGGGGGACGGCGACGAACGGATTGTTGACCAGGCCCACCTCGGAGTCCTTGCGGGCGAACTCGCGCACCAGGCGCACGGCCCGGCCATGGCCCAGGAAGGCATGGTGATACGCCTGGTTGAGCTGGCGCCGGCCCACGTTGAGGCCGGGCGCATGTTTCCCGTCGCCGTAGGCCTTTCCGACGAAGCACGGGATCTCGTTCATCGTCATCCAGTGGCGCACCCTGTCGCCCAGCCGGCGGATGACGACCTCGGAATAGGCGGCGAAGGCGTCGGCGGTGCCGCGGGCCATCCAGCCCCCCTCATCCTGCAGGGCCTGCGGAAGGTCCCAATGGTAGAGAGTCACGTAAGGCTCGATGCCGGCCTTGAGCAGGTCGTCGGTGAGCCGGTCGTAGAAGTCGATGCCCGCCTTGTTGACGGCGCCCCGGCCCGTGGGGACCACGCGCGGCCAGGCGATGCTGTACCGGTAGGCCTTGGCCCCCAGCTCCTGCATCAGCTTGATGTCCTGGGGATAGCGATGATAATGATCGCAGGCGACGTCGCCGGTATGGCCACCGGCCACCTTGCCCGGGGTGCGGCAGAAACGGTCCCAGATGCTTTCGCCCCGGC
>CBILQL010000600.1:0-3531 GCA_966238865.1 uncultured bacterium | reverse complement strand
GATGGAGGCTGTGGATATTTTCAGACTGTCACGTGCGCTGCAGCTCCGCTTCCTGGCTTGAGGACGGGCCGCGTCAGCGATTGACGAAGCGTCAGCGGAGGCTGGCGGAGCGTCAGCGGCTGATCGAGGCCGGCAGGGCCGCGGTGCCGCGGCCCTGCCGGGCCGGGCCGGAGACGACGCCTCCGTGCCGGAGCGAGAGGGCGTCCACCACCATGCCCTCGGAAGTCACGAAGCGGAAATCCATCCGCACCGCGTCCGCCTCCACCAGCATGGCGCCCAGGTCCTCGTCGAACACGCATTGGCTGCCCGGCAGGCGCTCCGGCGCCGCCTTCCCCTCCAGGCCGTTCACGAAGTAGGGTATTCCGTCCACCTCGAGCCGTTCGTAATGGCCGTCGCGCCCTGCGATCACGACGTCGGCGCCCCATTGCCGGAAAGGCAGGCGCGCGGGCTTCTCCGCGCCGGGGCCGGGATAGCTGCTGTACGGCGCCCGGGGCAGGCAGACGACCTTCCAGGGCGCCGTGGAGGCCGAGAGGGCCTTGCGGAGCCATTCCGCGCCGCTTGCGCCGTTCGCGCCGCCCTCGCGCCCCGCCCCGTCCTCGTCGGCCAGGAAGAAGACGTGCACCGGGCCTCGCCGGAATTCCGAGCGCCCTTCCCGCTGGGGGAAGCCGTGGGACTCGACGGACCCGCCCGGGAATCCGCCGGCGCCGAGGGCGATCACGAACCCGGGCGTCCAGCTGCGCACCCGGTCGCAGACGCGCCTGCCGGCCTCGGCCCGGGCGTCGACGGCGCCCACGGCGGCGAAGCGCACGAAGGGAGGCGGCGCGCCGATCTCGGAGAGGCCGGAGCCGGAGAGGGACGGCCCGCCGGTAGCCCGGAGGGGCGCAGGCAGGGTGGCCGCCAGGAGCAGGACCGGGAGGAAGGCGGGACGGGCGGAAGGCATCATAGGCTGATAACCTACCAAAGTCGCGCCCCCGGGGAGCAGCGGCCGGAGCACAAAAAAGGGGCCTCCCCGAAGGGAGGCCCCAAAAAACCCGGGTCGGATCCCCCCGCGGCGCGCCTGCGGCCCGGGGCGGAATGGGCCGGATGCGCGTCGGGGCGGACCGGCCCGGGCTTATCCCTTGAGACTCCCGGCCCGCTACACTCCCGGCCCGAGGCCGAAGGTCACGCCTACCGACCCGCGGGTCTGGTAGTCGGTGTCGTCCTCGTCGATGAGCCACAGCGGTATCACCGCGGCCTTGATATCCACGCGGGGCGCCACGGGGATGTCCGCCACGATGTCGAAGCCCACGTCGAGGGCGTCCTTGTCGTCGATGGCGGCATCGACGCGCTGGTAGCCGACGTGGCCGCCGACCTTGGGCTCGAAGTACCGGCTGGCCGGGCCGGCCATGGCCTGCAGGGCCATGCCCCATTCCTGGTAGTCGGGGCTGAAGGCGTCGGACTCGGCCTCGTAATTGAGCCAGTTGCCGCGGACGCCGACGTTGGTCTTGGTCATGTCGCCGACCCGCGACTCCACGCCGACCTCGCCGCCTCCGCCGTATCCCATGTGGTAATCCGCCTGGTTGGAAGCGGAAGTGACCCCGTTGACGCCCAGCTTCCATTCATGGACCTGGGCTCCGGCGATCCCCGTTCCCAGCAGGGCGGCAGCAATCAATCCTGCGTTTCGCATTGATTCCCCCATTCCTCGCCGATGCTTCCGATTCCGGGCCGGCGATACTATTAAGATAAAGTTCCGCGACAGCGACGGAAACGGATGCGGAATTGTTCCCCGGGACGGCCTCCACGCCTTGTTGGCGCGCGCGCGTTTATTTATTTAGGGTGGCCATGCACCACGACACGCTCCTGCAGGATTTAGCCATCGTGATGATGGTCGCCGGCCTGGTGACCATCCTCTGCCACCGCTTCAAGCAGCCCGTGGTGCTGGGCTACATCCTGGCCGGCGTCATCATCGGGCCGCATACCCCGCCCTTCCCGCTCGTTTCCAGCCAGGAGACCATCGCCACCCTCTCGGAGCTGGGCATCGTGTTCCTGATGTTCGCCCTGGGCCTCGAGTTCAGCCTCCGCAAGCTCAAGGAGGTGGGGGCCACGGCCCTGGTCGCCGCCAGCCTGGAAATCATCGTCATGATCGGCGTGGGCTACGCCATCGGCAAGTTCTTCGGCTGGTCCCACATGGACAGCCTGTTCCTGGGCGCCATCCTGTCCATCTCCTCCACCACCATCATCGTCAAGGCGCTGGAGGAGCTGGGCCTCGTGAAGCAGCGGTTCGCGCGGCTCGTATTCGGCATCCTCATCGTCGAGGACATGCTCGGCATCGTGCTCATCGCCATCCTGTCGGGGCTGGCCAAGACCGGCTCGCTGTTCTCCCGGGAGGCGGCGGGCTCGCTGGGGCTCCTGGCCGTCTTCCTCGTGGTGTCCCTGGTGCTCGGCCTCATCGCCGTGCCGCGCGTGCTGGCCTACGTGGCGCGCTTCCGCAGCTCGGAGATGCTGCTGGTCACGGTGCTGGCGCTGTGCTTCGGCTTCACCCTGCTCACCGTCAAGCTCGGCTTCAGCCTGGCCCTGGGGGCCTTCCTCATCGGCTCCATCGTGGCCGAGGCCCGCGAGCACGGCCGCATCGAGGAGCTGCTCATGCCCATCCGGGACATGTTCAGCGCCGTGTTCTTCGTCTCCGTGGGGCTGCTCATCGACCCCAAGCTGCTGGCCGAGCACGCGCTGCCCATCGCCGTCATCTCCGTGGCCGTCATCGCCGGCAAGGTCTTCACCTGGTCGCTGGGCACCTTCCTGTCGGGCGGCGGGCTCAAGACCGCCATGCGGGTGGGCATGGCCCTGTCCCAGATCGGCGAGTTCTCCTTCATCATCGCCGCCCTGGGCCTCACACTGGGCGTGACGAGCAGCTTCCTCTACCCCATCGCCGTCAGCGTCTCCGCCCTCACCACGCTCACCACGCCCTGGCTCATCCGGGGGTCGGACAGCTTCACCGGCTTCATCGAGCGTCGCATGCCGCGGCCCCTCCGCTCCTTCCTGGACCTCTACACCGAATGGTACGCGAACCTTTCGCGCCGGCGCGGGGACAGCGCGGTGCGCAACATCCTCCGGCGCATCTTCGGCCAGCTGGGGCTGTTCCTGGGCCTCATCGCCGGCTCCATCCTGGCCGCCGTGTTCGTCTCCCGCCTGGCCATGCGCTGGGTCCCGGCGCTCGGGCCCTACGAAGGCCTGGTGGACTCAGCCCTCTGGCTGGCGGCCCTGCTGGCGGCCATGCCCGTCTACATCGCCGCCTACCGCAAGCTCAAGGCGCTGGGGATGATACTCTCCGAGCTGGGCGTCCCGGACACCCTGGAGAGCAAGGCCGAGGTCCGCGCCCTGGTCTCCAACACCTTCCTGGCCATCAGCCTGGCCCTGCTCGCCGTCTACACCTTCGCGCTCGGCTACGCCATGCTGCCGCCCGCGCCCCTGCTCGCCGTGGTCCTGCTGATCCTGGGCGTGCTGGCCTGGCGGCTGCGGGATCCCTTCAACGCCGTGTACCGCGGCGGCAAGTCG
>CBILQL010000599.1:0-3532 GCA_966238865.1 uncultured bacterium | reverse complement strand
GGATCGAAGGGATTGCCGTGCGGCTCGCCGGGCTTGAAATGATCGCCGCTGGCCTCGGGAGTGGAGCAATCCCCGAACTCGTGGATGTGCATGCCGTAGGTGCCACCGGGATTCAGTCCGTTGATCTCGGCGGTGACCAGGAGGGAATCCCCCTCCTCGTGGAAGGACACGGTCCCTTGGATGCCGGAGTCGGCATAGCCGCCCATCTCGGCCACGGCCGTGTCGATCCGGCCGGCGTTCACGTTGCCGACGATATCGTCGTCGTCATCGTCGTCCCAGCACCCTGTGAAGCTGATTCCGACCAAGGGCAGGGCCAAGGCCAGCATTCGGTAACGGAAGCGGAGAGTCTTCATGGATTCCTCCTTGGAAGCGAAGCCCGTCCCTAGGGAGGCCCGTAGGCAACAGGCAGGTGACGTGGAAAGGGGTACGGGTAAGATAAACTTCGCCGACTCCGGATCAAATGTTCCGTGCGGCCGGATCCGGGAACGGGATCGGAAAGGATTCCGACGCGGCCCGCCGGGCCTCGGCCGGGGTGCGGCCGGGGTCGCCGCCAGGGATGCGGGCGGAGGCGTGGCCGTCGGATCGGCGGGGACAAGGCGCGGCCGGAGCGGATCGCGGCCGAGGCGGCGCCCGAATTGGACGCCGCGAGACGGCAGCCTATAGTAACATGCAAGCTACCGCATCAGGCGCGGCCGATGGCCTTGAGGATACGCTTGACGATCACGAAGTGCTCGCCCTCGTGGAAGATGAGGAGCCGCAGCCCGTCGTCGACGGTGTCGAAGCGGGTCCCGAGATAGTCGAAAGGGCGGGTCAGGGGCTCCTCGAACATGGCCCCGTGCTTGCTTGCGAGGCCGGTGCCGAACTCCCGGTAGGCCGCGAGCAGGGCCTGCCAGGAAGGGGTGTCCGCGTCATAGTCCGCCGGCGACTTGCCTTCCCGGAAATAGGTCTTCCAGCCGAGTTCGAGGGGAAGGGGGACCCCGCGGCGCGCATACCAATGGGCCAGCTGCACGTGCAGGAGATGGCCCAGGTTCCAATGCACCGAATTCCGGCTGCCATCGGGAACGCGCAGCGCCTCCTCCTCGGACAACCCGCTGACGCGATCCAGCACGTCGCGGCGGATCCCTTCGATGAAGGCCAGGGACTTGAGTGTGGAAACCGAAAGCGGAGAACCGGACATATCGCCTCCCGGGGATTATTTAGTAAAATTCCGGCATGGAAAGCCCCAAGACCGGAAGCCCCGAGACCGCCACCCTGCTCGTCGCCTGCCGCGACCGAACCGGCCTGGTGGCCGCCCTGTCGGACTTCATCTTCCGCAACAACGGCAACATCCTGGACGCCGACCAGCACTCCGAGCGGGAGAACGGCCTTTTCTTCATGCGTCTGGTATGGGACGCCAAGGCTTTCAGGATGGGGCGCGACGAGACGCGCAAGGAGCTGCAATCGCTGGCCGGCACCCTGGGCCTGGAATGGAGCCTCGTCTGGACTGACCGGCGCCCGAAGGTGGCAATCTTCTCGGGCCAGACCCACCATTGCCTCTACGATCTGCTGCTCTCCCGCCGGCTCGGCGACATGCATTGCGACCTGGCCATGGTGGTCTCCAACCATGAGGCCACCGGCGAGGTGGCCCGTCACTTCGGCGTCCCCTTCACCCATATCCACGTCGATGCGGAAAGGCGCGACGCGGCCGAAGCCGCCCAGAGGGCCCTGCTCCGAGACCTGGAGGTGGATCTCCTGGTGCTGGCCCGCTACATGCAGGTCCTCTCCCCCGCCTTCGTGGCAGAATGGCCCGGGCGGGCCATCAATATCCACCATTCCTTCCTGCCGGCGTTCACGGGCGCCAGGCCCTACCACCAGGCCAAGGCCAAGGGCGTCAAGGTGATCGGCGCCACCGCCCATTATGTCACCGAGGATCTGGATCAGGGCCCCATCATCGAGCAGGACGTGTGCCGGGTGAGCCATCGGGACGAGGTGGAGGATCTGGTGCGGAAGGGCCGCGATCTGGAGCGCCAGGTGCTGACCCGCGCGGTGCGGCTGCACCTCGACCGGCGCGTGCTGATTTCCGGGAACCGGACTATCGTGTTTTCGTGAGGGGAGCCGCTGTCGAAGGGACCGCCGCCGTGGAGATCGCGACAGTGGAGTCTTCGACCGAGGGGACCACGTCCGGCGGAACCGCCGTCTCCCATCCGCGCTGCCCGCCCAGGTAGCTCCGGATCCGCACCCAATCCCCGGGGTCCGACAGGGCGAACGCCTTCTGCAGGAAAACCTCCGGATCGAATTTCGGCCCCGCGTCGACGGTAACCTCCCAGACGCCCTTGCCGGACGCGTCCTCCGTCTCCGCCTGAATCCATTCCATCCCGTTCACAATCCGCTTCTTGAGGGAGTCCTTGCTCCATTCGCACAGGGTCCGCCCCTCCTGCTTGCGCAGGGTGAAGCGCAGTCCCAGGGCCTTGGCATAGGCATCCGGATTGGGGCGGAAAGGCGAGACGAACAGATAGGTCGGCTCCAGGGGGATTTCATGGGCCAAGACCTCCCCGATCAGCTCGCCCCAGTCTCCCAGGGCCGCGTTCACGCGCTCCAGGAAGGCCGGGTCCCGCAGGCGATCGCGAAGCAGCGCCTCCCCTTCCGGCAGCCATTCCAGGGCCACCCGGTCGAGCCCGGCCACCCAGCCGAGGTCCCGGGAGGCCGGCGAAAGGCTGGATCCGAAGCGCCAGAAATGCGGCACCAGGCCCGCCTCGGCGCGCATCAGCGCGCTGGCCAGGACGAGTGCGGCATATTTGCGGGGCAGACCCGCGGCCTTCGCTCCCCAGTGCACCTCCAGGCTCATGGGCAGGGCGCTCTGGCGGAAGGCCTTGCGGCGGCCGTCGAAGCCTTCCGCGTCCGAAGCATGCTTGCGGCGCAGTCCGGTGAGCAGGGCCATCTCCTCCTTGTCCTCGCAGGCCGTGCAGGCCAGGCACGAGGCCTCCTCGTCGGTGGTGCCCAGGCAATAGCCCGGGTCCACGAAGCGGCGGGCACGCTTGTACTGCACGTGCAGCCATTGCCGGCGCACGCCGGTTTCCCACCGGCTCCACGGCTTCTTGCGGCTCTCCTCGAGGTCGAAGCCGCCCAGGGCCAGATCGTCGCCGATGCCCTCGGCCGCCAGGGCCGATCGCAGCGCATCCATGAACTCTTCCTGGACCTCGCGGTAATAGACGAAGCCGGTCTCCCCCACCGCCCGACGCAGCGCGGCCCAGTACCCGGGCCGATCCGCCCGCACCAGCACCTGGGAGATGTAGTTCTCGGCCTCGTCGGCGGCGCCCCGGTATTCGAACCCGGCCATGCGGGCGATATGCCCGATGCGCCGGGCCGACCGCGCATAGACCTCGGGAAGCGGGGCCGGGGCGAACTCCAGGGGCGTCCAGGGGAAGCGCACCAGGGGCGTGGCGCTGAAGATGACCCGGGGCCGCTGGGACGCCGAGCGCATCACCGTGGGCAGGCGCTTCACGAAGTCCTCGAACTCGGCGAAGTCCTCCTCGGACTCGACGCCGGTGGTGGT
>CBILQL010000598.1:0-3549 GCA_966238865.1 uncultured bacterium | reverse complement strand
CTGCTGCACGTGGGTGTGCGCCAGCTGCATGCGCCACTGGGTCACGTACTGCATCACCGGCTCGCCGAGCAGCGTCGTGAAGCGGGCCGAGAACGCCGAACGTGACATCGCCGCCTCCCGCGCCAGCTTGGCCTCGGTGGAGGCCTCCAGGAAGGAGGTCTCGCCGCCGATGCGGGTGGACAGGACGCCGCGCCGGGAGAGGGCATCGGCGTCCGGGGCCGCGGGGATGCCGGCATCGACCGGGGATCCGGGCTCCAGCGAGGCGGCGGGGCGCGCCGGGGCCGGGTCGCCGACGGTCTCGGCGCGTCCCGCCTCGGCGCCCAGGATCCAGCCGGTGAGAGGCTGTTCCTCGATCCGCAGGCGATGGGCCAGGAAGCCGCTCCCGGCCACGGACGCGTCGAGGTTCCAGGTCTCCAGGAACGCGCGCGGCTCGATGAGCTGCTTGAAGCTCCGGTAGCGGTCCGAACGATACTCGTGATCGAAGCGGATGTCGGCGCCGCCGAAGCCCCCCTGGTCGATGGGGCGGCCCAGGAGCTGGCGGCCGCGGTAGATGGTGGAGTAGCCGGCATTGTCGCCGTCGTCGCGCGAGGAGAAGAGGTTGCGGTCGTATTCGGAAAGCAGCAGGGTTGCCCGGGAGGCGTTCCCGCCGCCCTCGAAGCCCAGCTTGGCCACGGCGGCGCTCTGGCGCGAGGGCATGGCCACCGGCCGGCCGAGGCTGTCCACGAGCAGGGTGTCCCCAAGGCCGGCGAAACGGGCGCGCTGCGCCTGGTCGAAGCTCGCCGACAGGGGCTGGTCCGGGTTCTCGCCCTCGGAGATGGCCCGCAGGGACCAGGTGAAGGCCCCGGCCGTATCCTCCACCGTGCCCGCGGTCAAGGTGCGGGCATAGTCCTGATCGGTGTACTGGAATTCGGCCGAGAAGAGGTTCTCGCTGGTGACGACCAGGGTGTTCAGGAAGTCGACCCGGCCCTCGCTGTAGTCGATGACGTAGTCCACGCCGCGGCGCAGGACGGCCCCGTTCCTCCAGATCCGCTCCGTGCCCGCCAGCACGGTGATGAATTGCCGCCCGTCCCGGCCGCGCAGGTAATACCCGCGCTGCTTCCCGTCCACGCCCCTCAGGGTATCGCTGGCGTATTGCCCCTCGGCCCGGGACCAGGCGGCCTGCAGGCGGTTCTCCCCGCGGAGGTACGACGCCTCCACGCCCTCGACCTTGGCCCGGTAGGCGTCCTCGCCCGCATCGCCGTGCTCGAGGAGGTATTTCCCCAGCACGTAGGCGTAGTTCCTCCCGTAGACCCGCATGAACTTGGTGTCCACCTCCTTCAGGGTGGCGGTGTTGCCCTCCGGCTGCACGGGCACGTTCTGATCGGACAGCTGCCCCTCGATGAACACGTTCTCGGCCACCTGGCCTTCCAGCTCGACGTACAGGGCCGCGTCGAGCCCCAGCCCTCCCCCGCTCCCCAATGTCACCGCCATGCTCTTGCTGCCGGAGTAATTCAGGCGATACGCCCCCAGGGAAGCCCGCCCCCCCCATTCGGCTCCCGGGGCCCGGGTTGCCGCCCATGCGCCGGTGTCGGCCGACCCCTGGCGGAACACCGGGACCTGGTCGAGGCGGTAGAGGCGCAGCACGGGATCGGCGAGCAGCGGCGACCAGGCCCGGTCCACGCATATCGAATCGCCGGGCTCCGGGGGCGCGGCCAGCAGCAGCGCGCTGTCCCCCGGCAGGATGCGATAGTCCTGGTCGCGGAGCAGGGCCCGCCCTCCCGCGGACACGCGCAGGCGCGGCAACGATCCCAATCCGCCCGGCGGGACCACGGTATCCGAGGCGGCGGCCAGGCACTCGACCGCGCGCAGCCAGCCGGCTTCGGGAGCGGGTGCGGGGAGGGCCGCGGGCATCGCGGATTGGGCCGGAGCCTCCGCGGGGCGGGATGCAGGGGGCGGGCCGTTGTCGTCGGCGGCGATTGCGCCCGCCGCGAGGAGGGCGGCCGCGAAGACGACGGAGGCTGTCGGTTTCACGGGCGCGGGCTCACGGCAGGGCGGGCCCGGGCCCCGGCGCTCCCGGGACTTCGAAGCAGCGGTGGAGCAGGCCCTTTTCGGGATGGAAGCAGCCGCCTACGCGGGGACGATCGGCGCAGACCCCGGGATCGGCCACGACGATCCATCCCGGACCGGCGGGATCGGGATGGGCCCGGAGCCCGGCTTCCCGGAAGCCGGCGGGAGGATCCGGGTCCAGGGTGGTGTCCCGGTTGGGAGGCAGGGAGTCGGTGGGATTGAAATAGCGATCGAAGCACTGGGTGCGCGTCGGGCTGCCGCCGGGAGCCGAGGAGGGTCCGGAGCGGACCCGGCAGCAGGGATTCCGGAAATAGGGTTCCCACAGGCACGATTCCAGGTTGAGTGGAAGCCGGATGCGGCTGATGAGCCGCCAATCCCCCTGGCCGGAAGCCACGCGGATCTCCGAGAACTTCCAGGCGATGCCTTCGGAAAGATCCAGGAAGGTGAAAATCCCGTCCCGGGTCCAATGGACCTGCAAATGCTCGGGATTGCGTTGGACGAGCTCGGCCGGCAACGGGAAGGCGGACAGGAACTGGGCATTGGTGTCGTACAGCGCCAGCCGGCGGCCGATGCGATCGAGCAGGTAGAAATGCCCGCTGGGACCGGGCGCGGCGCGGATGGGCTGGAAGGGGGAACCGGGAGCGGCCAGGGAGAGCCAATTGGGCGCGACGGCCCAGTTGCCCAGCAAGGTATCCGCCAGGCCGCAGGGATTGGCACGGTTCCAGCGCTGGTACCGCTTGAGCGCGAGATCCAGGACCAGGAGATGGCGTCCGGACGGGATAAGCGCATCCACGGGCACCGAGTCCGAAGGCGTCCGCCTCTGCGAGGTCGCGCAGGCGGCGAGCAGGCCGGCCAGGATCCATGGGACGCAACGCTTCAGAACGACTCTCCTCGGGAGGCATGCTTGGCGGCGGACCGGTCCTCCGGGCTCATTGTGGTAAAAACCAGGTAAGCGCGCAAGCTGACTTCGGACCCGTTCATCTGTGCAGAGCACTCGCCTTGCGCAATCGGGAGGCGGACCCGGGATGGCTGCGCGGACTGCGCAAAAGCCTGCGCAGACCGGCCCCGCCTTGCGCACCCGACTTCCCGGCCGCTTCGCTGCGATCCGGAAAAAAATGGCGATTTCCGACAAAAAACAGCGATTTTAACCCTGGCATGACCGTTGCTTTTACCCCGATGCATGATGAACACAACCATTTCCGAACCGACCACTCCGGCCCTCGCATCCACCGCCCTCCGGAACTCGCCTTCCCCCAGGGCCGAACGGAAGGCGGCGCGGGATTTCCTGCTCGACCTGTACAGCCGGTATTATGCGCTCGTGCATCGGATTTGCTTTCGATATACTAAAAACCGGGATGAGGCGGAGGACCTGGCCCAGGAGGTCTTCCTCAAGGTGCACGGCAATTACAGCTCCTTCGAAGGCCATGCACAGCCTTCCACCTGGCTGTACCGCGTGACCGTGAACCATTGCCTGGACCATCTCCGCTGGCGCAAGCGCCAAGG
>CBILQL010000597.1:0-3550 GCA_966238865.1 uncultured bacterium | reverse complement strand
CCCGGCCATGAGGCGGAGGGGGTCCTGGGACAGGTAGCGTCCCGCCCCGGGATCGTAGTAGCGGAACCGGTTGTAGTGGAACCTGGTCTCGGCGTCGAACCACTGGCCGGGGAAGCGCCATTCGCTGTCGGGGCCGTCCCCTTCGGATCGCCGCAAGCCGCCGTACAGGTCGAACTCCAGCGAGCGGCGGATGCCTCCCTCGTCGTCCACCAGCTCCAGCGGCGTCCCGAGATGGTCCGGGAGGGCGGCGAAGAAGCGGCCGTCCGCCTCCTTCCCCAGGGGCGAGAACCCTTCCGGCGGGAAATACCAGGCGAAGGACTGGGCGCCTTCCCGCTGTCCCTGGATGATGACATGCCGGTCCCAGACGAAGCGTTCGGTCCCGTCCGGGCCTGTCTTGGAGATGCGGCGCCCGAGGGGATCATAGGCGTACGTCCAGCGTTCCCCGGCCGGGGTCACCGCTTCGCGAAGCTGATCGAGAGGATCCCAGCGGAAGGTCCAGGCTCCGGCCGCGTCGCCGGGACTCGCGGAATCCGTGGAAACGAGCCGGCCTTGCGCGTCATAGTCGTAGCGCCGGTCATCCCGCCTTGCGAGACGGTTCCCGTCCCCGTATTCCAAGGTGATCGGCCGGGATCCGGCCGCAGCGATGCCGATCAGGTCGCCGGAGGCGGCATATCGGTACCGATCGGATTCCCCGCCCTCCCGCTGCACGGAGACGATCCGGCCGCGCCCATCGTAGGCGTAGGCGGTGGCGCCTTTCCGGGTGTCCTCGACGGAGACCAGTGCGCCGTCCTCCCGGTGGCGGAACGCGCGCGTGAAGCCTTCTGTCGGCCTTCCGCCGCCGCCGGGCTCGCCGTCCCCGCCTCCGGGCGGGGAGAAGGTCTGGACGATTGCTGCGGCCATCGCGTCGAAGCGGAAGTCGAGGACGGCGCCGCCCGGCAGGATCCGGCGCGCGCGCCCGGGACCGCCGTCCCCGAAGGCCACCGTCCATGCGTCACGGATGCGGGCCTCCTGCAAGGACCCGTCCTCGCGCCGGCCGTAGGCGATGCGGTATCCCAGCGGGCCCCGGACTTCCTCCAGGGCGCCTGCCGCGTCGTAGGCGTATTCCAGGATGGCATCGCCTTGCGTCTCCCGGACCACCCGGCCGAGGGGATCGCGATCGAAGGCGAGGGCGATGTCGGCATTGGCGGCGGATTGCAGGCGGCCGATGGGATCGTAGGCGAATTCCACGGCGCTGCCGTCCGGGAAGGTCCTGCGGACCACCCGGCCCAGCGCGTCCAGGGCGTATTCCACCTCCTCGCCGGCGCCGTTCGCCATCCCGATGCAATTGCCGGCGACGTCGCGCCGGTACAGGATGCGGCGGCCGTCGAAACCGGTCTCCTCGACGACCTTGCCCAGGGCGTCGTATGCATAGCTGTAGGCGGGGCCGTCCCCGCCGTCCAGCGTCACCCGGAGCAGCCGGCCGGGCTCGCTTCCCCAGGCGTACAGGGTGATTTCACCGGCGGCGTCCTGCTGGCGCACCAGGCGGCCGCAGGGGCCGTAGGTCCGCGTCGCGCGCCGGCCGTTCCCGTCCGTGACGCTCGTGATGCGACCCTTCGGATCGTGGGTGAAGTCGAAGCGCCCTCCCGCCGGATGATCCAGGGAAAGCAGGTTCCCGGCGATGTCGAAGGCCTTCCGGACCTGCTCCCCGGCCGGGTTGACGGACCCGATCACGCGCCCCAGCTCGTCGCACAAGTAGCCGGTGGTGTTCCCGGCCCAGTCGGTGGCGGATTCGAGGGATCCGTCCTCGGCGTAGCGGAATTCCATCCGGGCGCCCGCCGGATTCTCCACGCCGACGACCCGGCCCGCCGCGTCATGGGCGTACTTCCAGGCGCCGCCGAGGGGATCGATGCGGGACTTCAGCCGGTTCCCTTCGTACACCCGCCGCCATCCGTTTCCGGCGGGATCGGTGGCGGACACGACGAGATGATCGGCGTTGAATCCGTATTCCCAGGCGTTTCCGAGGGCGTCCACGGTCTTCACGCGGTTCCCGTCCCCGTCGTAGACATAGGCGGCGCCGCCGCCGGAGGGGCCCGTGACCTTGGCGATACGCCCTTCGCCGTCATACTCCGTCCGGGTGACGCCGCCGAGGGGGTTGATCCGCTGGATCACCTGCCCCGTGGGCAGCCATTGGTAGCGGGTGACATGCCCCAGGCTGTCGGTGACTTCGGTCCAGCCGATGGCGTCGAGATACCGGATGGATTTCAGATCATAGTCGTCCAGCCCCCAGGTCCGGATGCAGCGGCCCTTCTCGTCGTACCGGAACCGGAAAATCCCCCCGTCCTTCAGGATTTCCCGGACCATCCGGCCCGCCTCGTCGTATTCGTACCGATCGGTGAAGCCGCGCGCGTCATGGGCGGCCGCGAGGCGTCCGCCCGCATCGTATTCGTACCGCGCCACGGGCTGGCGGACGCCGTCCCTGCGGAGATAGGCCACGGACGCGATGCGGCCCTCGGCGCTGTGCGCGATCAGCAGGGTGCGGCCCTCCAGCCGCTGGCGGACGCCCTGCAGGCGGCCTTCGGAGTCCCAGGCCAGGTCCAGGCCATGCCCCGAGGCGTTCTCGATGGCGCGCAGCGGCCAGGCGTCGCCGCTCCGCCCGCCCTGGAAGAGGTAGCGGACGACCTCGCCCGAATCCGGGTTCCAGCTCGTCACCGCCAGCCGGACCCCGCGCTTCGCCAGCTCCAGGAAGCTGCCCGGCTGGCGCAGCACGCCGCCGCGCTCGACCGCGTTCCCGGGGTCCGGGAACCGTGTCCTCGAGCCGTCCGGCCCGATGAAGTGGAAGCCGTCGGAGAGGCGCGTGAGCCGGGAATAGTACGGCGAAGTCCAGCCCGGTCCCAGGGGCGAGATCGGCTTGCCGGTCAGGGCCGTATGGTAGCTCCGCTTCCAGGCCAGGGGGAAGGATCCCCCGCACCGGAAATCCCCGTGGGAGGAATAGACCGCTCCGCTGGCGACGTCGACCGGCATGCTAACGCGCCTCCGTCCCTACCGGCATCCGCATCCCTGCCTTCCCTGCATGGCCCGGTTCACGCCCGCCTGCAATCCCGCCGACACGCCCGCCTGGGCGGCGCTCACCGCGATGCCCCGGACCAGGTCCCCGATGCTCACGCCCACCATCACGTTGCTGAAGCCCAGGGTCGCCGCGTTGGGGACCACCGGGATGTCGCTGCACGAGGTCGCCAGCAGCGGCCCCACGAAGGCCAGCGCCCCGCCGTTGGCGGTGACGTTGGGGCTGCCCACCGCGACCGATCCCTGCGAGCCCGGGAACGGCAGGGGCGGCATGAGCAGCTTGGCCCAGGTCATCCATTGGGTGTACGTCGCGAAGCTCGCCTTGCAGGTTTCGACGAAAGCCGCCGAGCTGCCGGTGTCGATGCCGGTCACGTCCTTGATGAAGTCCTCGGCGAATTTCGGCTTGGGAACCAGGGCCGACAGGGCCGCGATGGCCATGTTGGCGAAGGTGGTCAGCGCCATCAGCACCGTGCCCATGGCGACGTTGGTGAGGTAACGCTTCCAATAC
>CBILQL010000596.1:0-3556 GCA_966238865.1 uncultured bacterium | reverse complement strand
TATGCCCGAATCCCAGGGGCCAAAAAATATGTCCGGATTTAACTTAGCGGCTATGTGTCTAAGCCCGCGAACCGCGTCCTGAACGCCATCGCCGCATTCCTCTCCGCCCTGTTCCTCGCGAACTGCCAGGACGGCGGATCGGAGCTTCCCAACGAATTGCACGGCAAGGTGGTCACCGTCAACAGCCTTCCCGCCGCCGAGGTGGAAGTCGGCCTGTATTCGGTCGATTACATCCCCGCCGATTCCGGCGGTTCCCGGCTGGCCTGGACCACCCGCACCGATGCCTCCGGCAAGTATGCGTTCCGGAACATCCCTTCCGGCCGGTACAACCTGGTCGGTTCCCGGGACAGCCTCGGGTTCTTCCGGGATTCCGTCTCGGTGGCCGGGGCGGCCGACATCGGCCGGGACTCCCTGGGCCTGCTCGGAAGATTGTCGGGAACGGTCCGGCTGCAGCCGCAGGACGACCCGCGCAATGTCGTGATCCAGGTGATGGGGACCGACAATTACGTCAACGTCGGCGCGGACGGCGCCTTCACCCTGTCGGGCCTGGCGGGCGGCACCTACCGGCTCCGGGTCTTCGTGTCCCTGCCGAACTATGTCCCCCTGTATCGGGATATCCAGGTGCGGGCCGGGCGCCACGATACCCTGCAGCCGCCGTTGGAGCCGTTCTACTCCGGCATCCCGGTGGTCACGGGCATCAAGGCCACCTACGATACCGCCAGCGGCGTCGCCAGGATCTCCTGGCGGCCGGTCGCCTACCCGTCGCTGCTCACCTACCTGGTCTACCGCGACCGCGCCGATGCCGTCGACCTTTCGGGCATTCCCCTCAACAATTCGCGCCTCACGGATACCGTCTTTTACGATACGTTGTACAGGCGCCAAATCCACCCCCGTGTGTTGAACGATACCTCCGGGGGATGGGACGACACCGCGTCGTATTCCTGGGAGTACCGGGTGCGCGTCAAGGCGGCCAACAACACGATCGGAGAGCCGTACGAAGCCGCGGCGCTGCGCACGATATCGCCCGCCAACCTGTCCACGACCGTCCGGATCAAGCGGTTGGACGGGGATGCGGACGCCATCATGAAGGGCGACACCGTATACTTCCAGGCCGAGTATGCCAACGCCATGGTGGACAATCGCTCCCTGGCCTGGATACATGGCGCGGATACCCTGCGGAAGATCGCCCTGGCCGGGAAAAGGGGCGCGGACACCCTGAAATGGGTGGCGCCGTCGGCATTGGGATCCGATTCCCTGCAAGTTGCCGTCGTCGATGCGGAGGGAAAGCATTCGTCCAGGAAGCTGGGCATCCGCATCGTCGCTTCCCGGATCATCGGAACCATACTCTCTCCGTACCAACCCATGGAGGCGTTCGCCTGGCAAGGTGCTATCGTCCACGTGGCCCAGGACAGCTTGAGGCGGCTGTCTATCGGACGCTTCGATCTCGCGACCAGGAAGGATACCCTCCTCAGCACCGCGGGCAAGCCCGACACCCTGGCGTCGACCCTGTCGGGATCCAAGCTGTATCTGTTCAACGTCCTCCACCCGGATTTCCCGGGGGCGAACGTGCTCACCTTCGACCTGGCCACCGGCGCTTGGGGCAGGGAGACCAACTTGCCGAACAACGCCTTGGCGAATTCCGCCGCAGCCCTGAACGGAAAGGTGTATGCCTTGTCGCGGTTCGGGATCGAGAACGATTCGGTGCGGATATCCGAACTGGACCCGGGCACGCATGCCTGGACAGCCAAGAAGTCGCTGGGGGCGGCGCTCATGGGGCATTACTTCCGGCTGGGCGAAGCCAATGGCCGGCTCTATGCCATCCAAAGCTTCAACGGCCCCTACAACACGTCCTATTTCGCTTTCGATACCGCGACGGACGAATGGTCCGAGCTCCCGATTTCAGATCGGTTCAAGATGATCTTCAGGCCGCGGCTGGCGGGCCTGAAAGGGACTCTCTATGCCCTGACCGGCGCCAGCTTTTCCTCGAACCAGTATTATAACCCCTGGGTCGAACGCTTCGACCCCGCGCAAAGCGCATGGGTCCCGGCGCCGAACTTCCTGATAGGCCGGGGAGAGCCGGGAGTCGTCCCCATCGGGTCCAGCCTCTACATCGTGAGCGGGTCGACCTTCAACTGCCTCACCGCTACGGTGGAAGAATACCGGCCGGAATGATGGGAACGGGGACAGACGCCGGGACACGCGCCCGGTCGGGCCCGCTTCAGGGGCCGTACAGCCGTGCGGCGAACACGAAATAGGTCTGCACCACCAGCACCGTCAAGGTCGTGAACCAGAGCAGGCGGATGTCCATCAGGATGCGCGAGCGGTAGCGATGGGCGAACATGGCCACGCCGACGAGGGGCAGGGCGCGGAGGAAGAGCAGGGGCGTGGAGAAGGTCAGCCAGATGAGGGACGGGAAGAAGACCAGGATGGCCAGGATGCCGGGCAGCAGCTTCCTGCGGTAAATCCACTGCGCCAGTCCCCCCACGTAGGCGACGGCGGCGACCAGGATGCCCAGCCATTTCAACGCGATCATGCCTTTATAATACCCCTGCGACCCCGTCGGGAGGCCATCATCCCTCAAATAAGAACTATTTTTAGGCCCCCACAAAGGATGGATGGAATGGCGGATATCGCGGGATTGAGCGGATTCAGGGCGGCCAAGGACAAGGCGGAGGCGGTGGCCACCCCTCCCTATGACGTAATCAAGGAAGGCTCCCCGCTGGAATCCCTGTTAAAGGGCAATCCCGACAGCTTCTGGCATGTGACCCTGGGACCGGATCCGGTAGGCGCCCTGAAATCCCTGGTGGACCGGGGCGCGCTCCAGGCCGATGCTGAACCCTGCTTCTACGTCTACGAGCAGAAATGGGGCGGCAAGGACGGCAAGCCGGCCGCGGAACGGCTCGGCTTCTTCGCCGCCGTGGCCGTCAGCGCCTACAAGGAAGGCAACATCATCCGCCACGAGAAGACCTTCGACGAGAAGGTGAAGGGCCGCCTCAAGGTCACCAACGACACCGGCCTCACCTTGGAACCCATCTTCCTCCTGACCAAGTCGCCGATCCAGCCCATCCTGGAGAAGGTGCGGGCGGCCTATCCCGCCGAGTACGACATCGGCTCCGACTTCGGCGGCTGGAACGACCTGCACGGCATCCGCAGCCGCGTGTTCCGCGTGTCGGAGTCTTCGGCAGAAGGCGCGGCCCTCAAGCAGGCGGTGGCGAAGAACCCCCTCTACATCGCCGACGGCCATCACCGCTACCATGCCGCCCTGCTCAACGGGCAGACCCATGCCATGGCCTATGTCGTGGAGCAGGCCCGGATCCTGGCCTACAACCGCGTCATCAACGGCACGGTGAAGTTCAAGGACGCCATGTCCAAGCTGGCCCTCAAGAAGACCGACGCCTTCAGGACCCCGGGCAAGCACGTCTTCGCCCTGTACTCCAAGGAAGGCGCCTTCCTGCTGCCCGCGAAATCCGTCCCCGGCGACGTGGTCGGCCGCCTGGACTGCAGCATCCTGGAGAAGGAGCTGTATCCCCACCTGGGCGTGGATCACTCCATGATC
>CBILQL010000595.1:0-3558 GCA_966238865.1 uncultured bacterium | reverse complement strand
AGCATGCTGCAGCTGGCCAACCAGCTGAGGGGATGAGGATGAGGTCCGCGGCGCATCGGATCGGAACGGCCCGCCCGGCCATCCCGTCGCTCCTGCTGGCCGCGCTCGCCTGCGCGTCCGCGGCGCGGGGCGCCGAAGCCGTGTCCATCCGCTTCCGCGACCACAGCGTCGTCGACGGCCCGTCCGTGCGGCTGGGGGAGATCGCCCGCATCATCGCCGGCGAGGAGCGCGTCGTGGCGGAACTGGAGTCCCTGGAGGTCGCCAAGGCCGCCGGCTTCGGGCTCACCCGGCTCCTCGACACCGAACTGCTTTACGTCCGCCATCTCCAATCCTGGCGCGGCCGCGGCGGCGAAACCGTCGCCATCGACGCCGAGCGCAAGTCCATCCGGGTCACGACGCGGTCGGCCGCCCTGCCGCCGGATTCCCTGGCCCGCCTGGTGGATGCCTTCCTGGAGGCCCAGCCGCGCCGGCGAGGTGAGACCTGGACCTGGGAAATCGCCCGCGCGCCCTCTGAAATCAAGGTCCCCGCCGGTCCCCACGAGCTGGAGCTCGCCTATGCGGGCATGCGCCGCAAAGGGAAGGTGGAGCTCAACCTGGCCATCCGCGCCCTTTCACCGAACCCGCGCACCCTGCGCACCGTGCCCATCGCCATCAACCTGCGCGTGGAAGAGGAGGTCCTGGTCGCACTCCGGCCCATCGCCCGGGACGAGGTCCTCAGCCAGGCCAACGTCGCCCTGCAGCGGCGGGAGACCACCCTTATGGGCGACATCGCCCTGGGCGATCCGGGGAGGCTGATGGGGCGCCTGGCCAAGGCCGGCATCCAGCCAGGCCGGATCATCACGCCCCGCCTGGTGGCGGTCCCCCCGGCGGTGCGCCGCGGGCAGGAGGCCAAGCTCGTGTTCCGAAACGGGGACGTGAACATCACCGCCGGCGCGGTATGCCGGCAGGACGGCGTGCCGGGACAGATTATCACCGCCAAGAGCCTGGTCACCCAGCGCCTCTTGCGGGTGCGCGTGACCGAGGACGGGCTCCTGGAGCCCGTTCCCGGCGGCTAAGAAGCCGTTGCGGCGGCTGGGAAGAAGCTTAGGCGTATTAGAAACCGCTCCGGCGGTTGTGAAGGGAGAGCGAGATGCTGGGTAGGACGATGATGGCGGCGGGTTGCCTGGCTGCCCTGGCGGGGGCCCAGGCCCTGCCCAAGAACTTCTCCCTGTATACCGACAAGAAGGCCATGAAGGTCGAGGACGTCATCACCGTGCTCATCCTCGAGGACGCCAAGGCCGCGAACGACGCCAAGACCAGCACCGACCAGTCCCAGGACGCATCCGTGGACATCAAGCCCCTGAGCGTGGCCTGGGGCGGCGTGCCCACCGAGTATACGCCTTCCGTGGGCTTCGGTGGAGGGGCCAAGCAGAAGTACAACGGGTCCGGCAAGACCTCCCGGGCCGGGGAGGTCAAGGCCACGGTGTCGGCCCGCATCATCGCGGTGTACGACAACGGCAACCTCCTCATCGAGGGCAACAAGGAGGTGGAGATCAACAGCGAGAAGGAGATCCTGCGGGTCTCCGGCATCGTCCGACCCGAGGACATCTCGCCCGACAACACCATCCTCTCGGAGAAGATCGCCGACGCCCGCATCCGCTATACCGGCCAGGGCGACACCCACCAGGCCTCGCGGCCCGGCCTCCTGGCCCGCCTCTTCAACTGGATTTTCTGAGAGGGGACTCCCATGCGCATCCCGTCGTTCCCGCTCCGCGTCTCCGCGCTTCCCGCCCGGGGGCGCGTCCCGGCCCTGTTCCTGGCGCTCTCCCTGGCGGCCGCCTCCGCCTTCGGGGCGCGGGTCAAGGACGTGGCCCGCCTCGAGGGCCAGGCCGAGGTCCAGCTCATCGGCTACGGCCTTGTCGTGGGCCTCAAGGGAACCGGCGACGGCCAGCGCACCCAGTTCACCACCCAGAGCATCGTGAACATGCTGCGGAACACCGGCATCGAGGTGCCGCGCGAGCGCATCCAGGTCAAGAACGTGGCCGCGGTGATGGTCACCGCCAAGCTCAACCCCTACGTCAAGAAGGGATCCACCGTGGACGTGACCGTCTCCAGCATCGGCGACGCCAAGAGCATGGAGGGCGGGACCCTGCTGCTGTCCCCGCTGCAGGGCACGGACGGCGAGATCTACGCCCTGGCCCAGGGCGCTCTGAGCATCGGCGGCATCAACCGGGAGTCCGCCGGGGGCAAGTCCAATTTCCAGAAGAACCACGCCCTGGTGGGGGAGATCCCCGGGGGCGCCATCGTCCAGAAGGAGACGGCCGGCGGCCTCGCCGCCGCCGAGGAGCTCGCGCTTTCCCTGTCGGCCCCGGACTACAGCTCGGCCGTGGCCCTTGCCAAGGCCGTGAACGCCAATTTCAAATCCCCGATCGCCACCGCCCTGGACCCGGTCTCGGTCAAGGTGACGATTCCCGAGGAATACAAGGCCCGGCGCATGGAGTTCATCGCAGAGGTGGAGAACCTGGACTTCCTGGTGTCGACGGCGGCCCGGGTGGTGCTGAACGAGAAGACCGGCACCGTCATCGCCGGGGGCAACGTGAGCATCGCCGAGGTGGCGGTTTCCCACGGCAACATCACCATCGAGGTGAAGCAGAACCAGAAGACCGACGTCCAGAACGTGGTGCCGCCCAGGGGCGGCGCGGTGCAGCAGACCTCCCGCAGCGAGTCCGAGGACATGCAGGTCAGCGAGCCGAAGTCCGACATGCGGGTCGTCCCGGCCTCCTCCAACGTCGCGGACCTGGCCAAGTCCCTCAACGCCCTGGGGGTGAGCCCCCGGGACATCATCGCCATCTTCCAGGCCATCAAGAAGGCCGGTGCGTTGAACGCGGAATTGATTGTGATGTAGCGGGCGCCGGCCCGCCGGCGCGCTGATGGCGGAAAAACAGTGAAGGAGCGCCCGGCGTGATTGGGCGCCCGGCGCATCGTGAGCGGAGTCGGGCTCCGACCCCGGCGAGGCCTACTTCGTCGTCAGGATTCCCTGCATCACCGCGAAATGTCCCGGGAAGGTGCACATGTAGGGATATTCCCCGGCCGGAGGCGCGGTGAACTTCAGGGTGTCGCTCTCACCCGGCCCCAGCAGCTTGGTATGCGCGATGACCGCAGGATCGCCGGCGGGGATGTAGTCCGTAGCCTTGGCGGCCATGGCCTTGGTGGCGAAGTCGGCCACCACGGTGCCCGCCTGCAGGAGGGTGAAGTTGTGGCCCATGCTCTCCTTGGGCATGGTGCCGATGTTCTGGAAGATGATCGTCACCTCGGATCCGGCGGCGGCCTCGAGGGCCTTGGTGCTGAATTGCATCTGATCGTTTCCGGTGATCACGATGGGCGCGGCCTGGGCCGGCGCCCCGGCGGGAGCGGACTCCGCCTGCTTCTCCTCTTTCTTTCCGCAAGCGGCGAGTGCCAGGGCGGAGCCCAGGATCAAGGCCGCGAGGGCGGCTTTCGGGGTATGGGAAGGAATGGTTCCGGACATGATGCTCCTTCGGGATGGAGGATTGGGAAATCCAATCCTCGGCCCAAATCTAG
>CBILQL010000594.1:0-3572 GCA_966238865.1 uncultured bacterium | reverse complement strand
CCCCCGAAGGATCCCAGCACGCAGGAAGCCGAACGCTTCCTGGGCGAGGCGGCGGATACGGACGGGGTTCGCGGCCTGCCGGAGGCCATCCTCCCGGAGAACCCTCCCGGCGGAGAGTCCTTGGCCGCGGTCGCCGCCCTGGGCCTGTCGGATCCGGAAAAGGGACTCCGCATCCTGCGCGAGGTGGCCGTCAAGACCCGGGACCGGAACGCCCTGGCCGCGGCCCTGGTGCTGGCCGGCCCCCATATCCACAAGTCGCCCGACCCGGACCAGGCCGTGCTGCACCTGGGCAACTTCCTCCAGAACTGCCCCGACCCCGACGCCCTGGTCCAGCAGATGGTCTACCATCCCCGCTACCTGGAGCTGCTCATCTGCATCTTCGGCTTCAGCGAAACCCTCTCGGACTTCCTGGTCCGCCGTCCCGAGCTCATCCACACCCTGGCCGACGAAAGCTACCTGGCCGCCTCCAAGACCGCCCTCCAGCTCAAGATGGAGGTCGAGGCGGAGATGGCCGGTGCCGCGGACCTGGAGGCCCGCGTGGACCGGGTGCGCCTCTTCAAGATGAAGGAACTGCTGCGCATCGGGCTCGGCGAAATCTTCCTGGGCAACCCCCTGTCCCTGACCACCCGCGAGCTGTCCAACCTGGCCGACGCCGTGGTCTCGACGGTCTACCAGCTGGTCCTCCGGGAGGAGGGACTGGAGGATCTGGCGGACCGCCAGGCCATCCTCGCCCTCGGCAAGCTGGGGGGGCAGGAGCTCAATTACAGCTCGGACATAGACCTCGTCTTCGTGCACGCCCTGCAGATGGGCGATGATGCCGGCTACGCGGCCCTGGAGCGGGCCGACAAGCAGCTGCTCCGGCACCTGACCGCCGCCGGGTCCGACGGTCAGCTCTACCGGGTGGACCTGAAGCTGCGGCCCCACGGCGGCCAGGGACCCATCACCGGCAGCCTCCGCTACCATACGGACTACTACGAAAAGGAGGCCGACGGCTGGGAGCTGCAGGCCTGGCTGAAGGCCCGGCCCGTGGCCGGCAACCTCGATCTGGGGAGGCAGCTGGTCAAGGACGTCCAGGGGATTCTGCTCCGGCCGGAGAACCGGGAGAAGGCCTTCAAGAGCATCCTCAAGCTGCGCCGCATGGTCCTCGACCGCCTGGTCGCCCGCCACAACGTGGCCGGCGAGGTGAAGTCCGGGCCGGGCGGCATCCGCACCGTGGAGTTCCTGGTGCAGTACGAGCAGATACGCCACGGGGCCGCCTTCCCGGAAATCCTGGGCGGCCACACCCTCAACGCCATGGCCGTGCTGCGCAAGTACGACCTCATCCCCCCCAACCTGTTCCGCATCCTGCGGGATGGATATATTTTCCTGCGGAGAATCGAGAACCGGATCCAGCTCCACGGGATGCAGCAGCGGCACAGCCTGCCCTCGCGCCCGGAGGAGCTGGCCAAGCTCGCCAAGCGCATGGGCTACGAGGATCGCCTCAACGTGACCGCGCTCTCCCAGTTCCTGGAGCAGTACCGCTACCACCTCTTCGTGCTCGCGGAGATTTCCGGGGACTTCTTCGACAAGGACAGGACGGAAGGGAAAGCATGAAATCGGGAGGATGGGAACGGCGCGGCGGCGGATCGGGACGGGGGAAGCCCCGGGGCGGCCGGGATCGCGACGGAGGCCGTGACAATGCGCCCGAAGGACATCGCCGGGACGGCCGCAAGGATCCTCCCGCCGCACGCGGCCAGGGGCGGCAGCCGTGGGCGCGTACCACCGCGGGCCCGGGTCCGCGTTCCGGCGCGCCTGGACAGGCCGGCAAGCCCTTCTACCGCAAGCCTCCCTCCGGGCCCCCGCCCTCCAAGCCCGAACTCGGACGCCTGATGGCGCGTTACGGCGTGCGCCTGCCGCAGCACACCCTGGACTCCCTGTGGACCTACCACCAGTTCCTGCGCGCCAACAACCAGGACCTGGACCTCACGCGCCTCATCGGCTTCGAGACCATGGCCCAACGCCATTACGCCGACTGCATGATCCTGCACGGCTTCATGCAGGGGAAATGGCCCAGCCCCCTGGTGGACGTGGGCTCCGGGGCGGGCTTCCCGGGCATCATGATCAAGCTCATGTCCCCGAAGACGCGCATCGTGCTGGCGGAACCCAGGCCCCGGCGGGTGGATTTCCTCGAGCGGGCCATCAAGGAGCTGAAGCTCAGGGACATTTCCGTGTTCCCCCACAAGGTGACCTCGCGCAGCTTCACCGAGCCCATGGCCGGCGCCATCACCCGCGCCTTCGAGACCGTGGAGAAGTCCCTGCCCCGCTTCGGCGGCTGCCTGGCGGTGGGCGGCAAGGCCATCTTCATGAAGGGCCCCAAGGTGGCCGAGGAACTGACCGATCTGCGCAACGACGAGTACCGGGTGGTCATGAACCATGCCTACCGCATCCCCAACACCACCCTGGATCGGGCTCTCCTGGTGATGGAGCGCATCCGCGTCGGCGCCGCCGAAGACGGCGGGGAGGCCACGGGGACGTCCCCGGCGGCTTCCGCCGGTGAAGGCGAAGGCGGCTCCTGGGAAGGCGACGACATCGCCGAGGAGGACGAAATCCCGGATTCCGAAGACGAGAACGGGTAGCGGCATGGCCCGCCGCGACGGGACTTTGGCCGCCCTGCTCCATGGCCAGGGCCATGGGACGCGCAAGGACTGCGAACGCCTGGTGCGTGCCGGACGGGTGGAAATCGGGCTGGAGGCCGCGGAGGGCATCGCCTGGCGGAAAGCCTCGGACCCTTCCGAGACGCTCGCCACCGGCGGCCTGCATCTCAAGGTGGACGACGTCGCCCTGCCGTACACGGAAACCCTGTACCTCGCGCTTCACAAGCCCTCCGGGTACGAGTGCAGCCATTCCCCCAGCCATCACGCCTCCGTCTTCGATCTGCTCCCGCGCGCCTTCGTGGCCCGCGGGATACAGGCCGTGGGCCGCCTGGACGCGGACACCACCGGCCTGCTCCTCCTCTCCGACTCCGGGGCCTTCAACCACTACTTCACATCCCCGCGACGCCACGTGATCAAGAAGTACCGGGTGGAGACCCGGCACCCGGTGACCGCCGGCCAGGCGGAACGCCTCGCCGCCGGCGTGGAGCTGCGGCAGGAGGACGGGCCGACCCTGCCCGCCGTGGTGGAGATCCTCGCGGAACGCACCGCCCTGGTCGCCATCCAGGAAGGGCGCTATCACCAGGTGAAGCGCATGTTCGCCGCCGTGGGCAACCGCGTGGACGGCATCCACCGCGTCGCCATCGCCGGCCTCGCGCTGGAGGACTCCCTGCCCCCCGGCGCGTGGCGCTTCCTCTCCCCCGCCGATCTGGAACTCCTGGGATATCGCGGATAGCTGGAGGACCGGATGCAGGAGACGGAGGATCCGGCCGAAAGGCTGTTGGCGGAAGCCCCGGTGGAGGCCGCTCCGGGCAACGCCTCGACGGTGCGGTACCTGCTCCTGGAGGGCGGCTCCGGATACCTGGTCGAAAGGCTCGCCGCAGGTTCCGCCCGTCCGGCCCTGTCGACCCATCCGGCTGATGCGGCTCATCCAAGTGATGC
>CBILQL010000593.1:0-3583 GCA_966238865.1 uncultured bacterium | reverse complement strand
GCACCTTGCCGCCCTCTTCCAGGCGGCGCAGCATGCGGGCGAAGTCGCGGGACAGCTCGACGGGGACCCCGAAGGCATCTTCCAGGAAAGGCAGGCTTTGGGGGCGGTTCCCCTGGGCGGCCAGGCGGGCCAGAACCTCTTTTTCCGAGGGGAGGCGGACGGGAGCCTCGGGCTCGGGGGCGACCGGCCTCCCGGCGGCCCGGCGGCCCGGGCCGGGGATCAGGTTTCGGCGTCCCGGAGGTCTCGTCTTCGCCATGCGCTCAGGTCCCGGCTGTCGCCGCGCCGGTCACTTGACGCCGCGGCGTCCGGGCCGCTTCGGCCGTCATTTGACGCCGGCCTTGTTGCGTTCGTACTTGAGGATGGGATCGCATTTGCCCGGGAACTTGGCGGTGATCTTGTCCGAGCAGCCCGTGGCGGTGAGCTTGTCGCAGGCCTGGCACACGTGCTCGAACCACTCCTCGCTGATGCCCGCCGGCGGTTCGCCGGTCTTGCGCTTGGCGCCCCCCGCTTCCAGGTTGTCCACCTTGTGGAGGGTGACCTTGGCCATGTTCAGGAGCTGCTGCACGGCCTGCGGCGGCAGCTGGGTGCTGGCATGCTGCACGTAGAATTGCAGCGCCTGGGCGATCAGATCCTTCTCTTCCTCGGATAAGGCCATGGATGGGTCCGTCCTGCGCCAGCATGGCGCCGCCTCAAATATAGAAAGAACCGGGAGAGGCCGGACGGGCTCCAGGCCGGGCGGCCGTCCCGTCAGGGGTTCTTCAGCGCTTCCCGCACCTTGGTCGCCAGGGCGGCCATGTCGAAGGGCTTGAGCACGAGATGGGCGCCCGGATGGGACATCACCGGCCGCATCTCGTACTGGTGCTGCCTCCCGGTGCAGAAGAGGATGCGCAGGTCGGGACGCAGGCGCCAGAGCACCTCGGCGGTGTCCAGGCCGTTCATCACGGGCATGTCCACGTCCAGGACCACGAGGTCGAAGTGGAGGCCGCTTTCCAGCATGCGGATGGCGGAGGCCCCGTCGGCGGCGGTGGCCGGGGTATAGCCGAGCTCGTCCATGATGCGGGCCGCCATGGCCCGGATGATCTCGTCGTCGTCCACCACCAGGATTTCGCCGCGGCCCCGCGGAGATTCGGCGGCGGCCTCGGCGCCCTCGGCCCGGGCGATTCCCTTCCGGGCCGGGGTCGCGGATTCCGGGGCCAGCGGGAAGTAGAGCCGGAAGTTGGTGCCCGCGCGGGGGTCGCTGTCCACCTCCACGAATCCCTTGTGCTGCTTGACGATGGAATCGACGATGGTGAGCCCCAGCCCGGATCCGTTCTCGCGCTTGGTGGTGTAGAAGGGCTCGAAGATCTTGTCGATCTGCCCCAGCGGGATGCCGTCCCCGGTGTCGCGGACGCTGAGCACCGCCAGCGTGTCGGCCGGGCAGGAGGCGTGGCGCTTGCGGAAGGCGTCGTCGACGGCGTGCAGCCCCAGCGCCAGGGTCAGGGTGCCGCCCTCCTTCATGGCGTCCCGGGCGTTGACGCAGATGTTGAGCACGGCCTGCTCCAGCTGGGTGCGGTCCGCCAGGATCCAGGTCTCCCCCGGCGGCAGCTTGGCGATCACCTGGATGCGGCTCCCGAAGGAATGGCCGCACAGGGAGACGACGTTGCGGACCAGGGAGCAGAGGTCCAGGGCCTCCATGGAGATCTCGGCGCGGCGGGACAGGGCCAGGAGCCGCTTGACCATGGCCTGGGCCCGGCCCGTGCAGGCCTGGATCACGTCCACGTCCTCGAGCAGGGCCTTGCGATCGGAGCGGCCCTTGATGAGCCGCTCCTTCATGAGCGAGGCGGTGCCGACGAGGGCCCCCAGCACGTTGTTGAACTCGTGGGCCAGCCCGCCGGCCAGGGTGCCCACCGTCTCCATCCGCTGGGAATGGAAGAGCTGGTTGTTGAGTTCCACGGTGCGGGTCACGTCGTCGATGCGCAGGGCCACCTCGCCGCGATCGCGGCTGAACATGGTGAAGAGGTTGGCGCGGTGGTAGACGAGGCTCCCGTCCTTGCGCTTGTAGGCCTGGGGCTCGAAATCCATGCCGGTGCCGGCCTCGACCTGGAGGGCGTTCTTGAGGGCGTTGGCGATGAAACGGTACTCCGGCACCAGGTCCCAGAACACCCGCCCCAGGGCCTCCTCCTCGGAGATGCCGAAGAACTCCCGGGCCTTGCCGTTCCACGTGGTCACGGTGCCGAGCAGGTCCATCCCGATGATCGCCGACGGCATGGACTCGATGAGCGACCCGAGCTGGTCCTTGAGATCGCGGATATGCTCGGCGAGCTGGGTCTGGTCCAGGAGGGAGCTGGCGTAGCGGCACATGTTCTGGAACAGGTCCTTCTGCTGCCGCGTCCAGCCCTGGTCGCTGTGGATGCGCTGGACGCAGAACAGGGAGGTGCCGCCCAGGGTGGTCTCGATCGGGAAGGCCATGGCCGCCCGGCATTCCACCGTGCTGGCCAGGTCGAACTCGTCCTCCAGGGCCGCCTGCAGCTCCGCCTCCAGGTCCGACCCGAACTGGTTGTCCGGGACGATGGTGACCGGCTCGCTCCATTCGCAGGCGGTGGGGCCGCCGGGGTGCTTGGCGGCCTTCTGCAGGAGCTGGACGAAGGGCCCGGGCGGCTCGGCGCCGACGAAATAGGGCAGCGGCAGGCGCTTGATGCCCTTGTCCACGGCCTCCTGGGACACCGCCCAGGCCGGCTGCTCGCTGTCCCCGGCCACGATGTAGGACACCCGGTCCGCCTTCAGCTCGATGAGGAGCTCCTCGACGATCACGTCCATCAGGTCGTCGTCGTCCAGGCGCATGGTGATGCGCTGGACGAAGTCCATGAGCCGCTTCTGGTTGGAGAAGTAGAGGGAATGTTCCAGGTCGGTGATTTCGAGGCGGGAGAACACGTCCATGAGCGTGGACAGCTGCTTGCCGAGGCGCTCGTTCTGGGCCTGGAGCTCGCGGATCCGGCTCTCTACGTCATCCTGGGTTCGACTGGACATCCGGATTAAACTTAAAAAAGACCGCAGGTTCGATAAACACCGGTCCTTTTTTATATCCAACCCGATCCGAAATTCTTAGTTTTGGGGGGATTTATTTGGGGAATATCGGTTAATTGAAATGCGCATAACCCTCCTGACCAACGAGTACCCCCCGTACATCTACGGCGGTGCCGGCGTCCATGTCGAATACCTGTCCAAGGCCCTCGCCACCCTGCCCGGGGAGCGCAACGCCGTGGACATCCTGTGCTTCGGGGACCAGGAGGTCAAGGACGGCGCCCTGACGGCCCTCGGGGTGAAGCCCGCCGCCCAGCTCCCCAGCCAGAACGCGCAGTACGCCAAGCTGATGGACACCCTGGCGCGCAACGTCCAGATGTCCGGCTCGGTGGAGAAGACCGACGTGGTCCATTGCCACACCTGGTATACCCACTTCGCGGGCTGCGTCGTCCGCAACCTGTTCCGGGTCCCGCTGGTCCTGACCACCCACAGCCTGGAGCCCCACCGCCCCTGGAAGGTGGAGCAGCTCGGGAACGCCTACCACGTGAGCACCTGGCTGGAGCGCACCGCCTACCAGAAAGCC
>CBILQL010000592.1:0-3587 GCA_966238865.1 uncultured bacterium | reverse complement strand
CATGGACAGCCAGGGGGGCGGCAAGATCGATCTGGGCAAGGTGTACGAGCCCATCGCCGCCGCCATCGGGCCCTTCGAGTCGCACAAGCTGCGGCTGGGCTTCCCGGTCTCGATCCGGACCTACTCCATGCTCGCCAGCTACTGCTCGTCCAAGGACGGCAAGGCCGTCGCCGACGGCATCCACGGCAGCAAGTCCTTCTGGGAACGGTACAACTACCTCAAGGACGACCTGGACGGCAAGGTGCTGGTGGACGGCGTGGGCGTATGCTCCCCGGAGGGCCTGCAGGAAGTGCTGGAGGGGACCCGGAAGTTCTCCTCCAATCCCGAATACAAGGACGTGCAGAAGCTGCTCGCCGAAACCACGGCCCTGCTCAAGGAGAACATCCCCGCCTGGAAGGACGCCGAGTCCTTCTGGAAGGAGGCGTCCGCGGTGGCCCGGCAGGGCCTGGCCAAGCAGATCGAGGCGCTGCTCATCAATCCCCAGGTCTCCGGCTTCATCCTGGACACCTGGAGCGATTTCGGCCTCGACTTCGCCGGCATGGTGAACTGGCTGCGCAAGCCCAAGGCCGCCCTCGACACGGTGAAGAAGACCAACCGGCCCATCCACGTCATCGCCGAGGCCGAGGATCGCACCCCCTATATCGGCACCTCGGCGGCCATCAAGATCCACATGGTCAACGACGGCCACCTGGGCGATTACGGCCTGCTGCTGCGGGTGAAGGGCCCCAACGGCCGCATCTGGCACCAGGAGAGCCTGCCCGGCAAGGCCAAGCCCGGCGTCAACCTGGTGGGCCGCTTCAAGTTCCCGGTGGGCTTCGAGAAGGGCCGTTTCACCTTCGATCTCAACCTCTCCAAGAACAACAAGGAGATGGCCCGCACCGAGGAGGTCTTCCTCGTGCCCCCGGAGACCAAGCTCGAGGTGTCCCTCAAGACGGTCGCCATGCTGGGAAATTTCCCCGACACGGTGTCGAGCTTCCACAATCCGGACGCCTCCTTGGCCGTGCTCGCCGACGTGGCCACTTTGCCCGCCGCCGAGATCAAGAAACGCTTCGAGAAGGCCGCCGCGGGCGGCGCCGTCGTCCTCGGCAACCTCTCCGAGGAGGATGCCCGGCACCTGAATTCCCTCAAGGTGCTACCCTTCGAGATCGTCTGCTTCCGCGCCTCCGGCAGCATCTACGGCAGCTTCCACTATGCCCTGGGCGGCCCCGAGTTCAAGGACCTGCCCTCGGAATGCATCCTGGATCAGACCTACGCCGACGTGATGCCCTACTGGAGCGTGGAACCCACCGCCGCCATGACGGTGGGCGCCGGCAGCGTGACCTTGCTGGGCGGCGGCAAGAGCCGCCTGCGCTGGGGCGCCGACATCGCGACCTTGCCCCTGGGCAAGGGCCGGGTCATCTTCTACCAGTTCGACATCTTCGGCAAGCTGGGCAAGAACGCGTTGGCCGACAGCCTGTTCGCCAATCTGGTCAAGCTATAGGTCGTCGCCGCCAGTTGGCGGCCATCTGCGAGAGCCAGTTGGCGGCAGCCTGCGAGGACTTCCCCCGCTGCTTATTTGGCGGCTTTTTTCTTGGGTTTTTCCGGGGGTTTCTTGGCGGCCGGCTTGGGCGGATTCTTGGATCCGTCTGACTTGGAGGCCGGCGATTCCTTGGCGCCGCCTTTGACCTCTTTGGTCTCCTTCGTCTCCTTAGACACTTTCGCCTCCTTGCGCGCGACGTCCTTGGTTGCAGCCGCCTCCTTATTCGCCGAAGCCTCCTTGTTCGCGGTTTTCTCCTTGGCCGCAGAGGCGGTATCGGATCCTTGGGGCTTGGCATCGGTGTCGGCGGCGGATCGGGCGCTGTCTCGGCCTTCGCCGGGAACGGCGGGCGGAAGGGATCCGGTGTCCGCGGGGGCGGCCAGGGAATCGGAAGCGGTAGTGGAATCGGCCGGAGCGGAAGGCGTTTCCCGCGCCGGAAGGGCCGGGACGGGGATGGTGTCGGAAGCTCCGCCGTACATCCCTCCCGTCAGGCCGTCGGTTTCCGATTTTCCGGTCTCGGCAGGCGCGTTCAGGAGCTCGAAGAAGGTGGACACGGTCTTCAGCCATTCGATGAGCCAGATCTTGCGGGACTCCCGGCCGGACCACCAAGCGGAGGGATCATAGTCCTTGAGGTCGGCGGAATACACCAGCACCTTGGGGTACCCTTGCGCGAGCTTGCGGAAGATGCGCCGGGTCCTGGCCGTATGGTAGTTGGAGGTGATGATGAGCACGGTGTCCAGGTTCTGGTAGCGGAACTGGCGGATGAGCAGCGCCGCCTCCTCCTGGGTGGAGTACGCATCATGCCGGAACTCGAAGAGCTTCTCCGGAGGATACCCCTCCCCGATCATGTAACCGGCGGACAGCTCGCCTGCGTAACGGTTCTTGAAGAGGCGGACCGACGAATTGATGACGGTGTCGATCCGGCCCTCGAGGTACAGCTTGACGGCCGCGTCGCTGCGCTCCCCGTCCCGGCCTTCGCCCGAGAGGACGACGGCCCAGGGCACCTTGACGAATCCATCCTCGGCCACCAGCCAATGGCCGCTCCGGTACAGGCAGACGCCCGCCAGCACCAGCAGCAGGGCGAGGGGGAAATAGATCCAGAGGGTCCATTGCCGCCAGAACCCCGCGCGGCGGTTCCTGGCGGCATGCCGCGGCCTCACCGGCACCGGCTTCAGTCCTCGACGACCTTGACGGTCATCTCCACGGGGTTGAGGGGGTTGTCGCGGTGATCGGTCTCCTCGGCCACGATGGCGTCCACGGCCTCCATGCCGGACACCACGCGCCCGAAGGCGGAGTATTGGCCGTTGAGGTGGGGCGAATCGGCCACCACGATGAAGAACTGGGAGGAGGCGGAATCGGGATTGGCGGAGCGGGCGGCGGAGACGATGCCGCGCACGTGCGGGGTCTTGGAGAATTCGGCCTTCACGTTCTTGCCGGAGCCGCCGGTGCCGTGCAGCCGGCGATCCTTGTCCTTGCTGTTGGGGTCGCCGCCCTGGATCATGAAATCGGGGATGACGCGATGGAAGCAGGTCTTGTCGTAGAACCCGGTCTTGGCCAGCTCCAGGAAGTTCTGGACATGGTTGGGAGCCACCTCGGGAAGGAACTCGATGGTGATGTCCCCATGTCGGGTGGAAAGGACGGCCTTGCTCATGGACTCGCTCCGATGGTTCGGGTGATGGATATGCCTGTCAGGACGGGGCCGCCGCGCACATGGCAACGGCAAGCGGCGGCATCATGCCGGCAGGCGCTTAAAAACTAGCAATCTTGCGGCGCCGCCGCGCGTCCGTCCGGTGCGGCCCCGGGCCTGCCGATCTCCCGCGTAAGCAGCAGGGCGTCCTCGCCGTTGTCCTGGTAATAGCCGGGACGGATGCCGGCCTGGGCGAAGCCGAAGCGCCGGTACAATCCCAGGGCGGGCCGGTTGCCGGCGCGGACCTCCAGGTGCAAGGTCCGGTAGCCGGATTCCCTCGCCCATTCCACCAGGGCCTCCAGCAGCGCGGTCCCTATCCCCTTCCCGCGCGACGCCCGCTCAACCGCCAGGGATTGCAGCTCCACTTCGTCGGCGACCGCGGAG
>CBILQL010000591.1:0-3605 GCA_966238865.1 uncultured bacterium | reverse complement strand
CGCCCTCACCCTCAACGCCCAGGGCGGCATCGGCATGCTCGGCGTCGGCGTGATCGGCGCGGTGCTCCTGGGATCCATCCAGGACAATTCCATCGGCTCCAACATCAAGGAGCAGGACGCCAAGGCCGGCACTTCCCTGTACTCGACCTACGTGACCCAGGAGAAGACCGGCATCTTCGGCTCCTACCATGCCCTCGACCAGGGCAAGGTCGCCGAGGGTCCCGAGGCCGACAAGGCCGCCATCGAGTCCGCCACCGCGGTCGCCAAGCTGGAAGCCCTGAGCAAGGTGGCGGTCCTTCCCATCATCATGCTGCTGTCCTACCTGGGCATCATGCTCTATTTCCGCAGCCAGGGCGGTTACAAGCCGGTAAGTCTCGAATCGGATGCCAAGACCGCTTCCCGGTCGCCGGCCTACTCCGAAGCCTGATACCGGCCGGGCCGGACGCTTCCGGCGGGCCTCCCGCCCGCCGGACGGTTCCCCGGAGCCTCGAACCTCGCGAAACCCCGCCGCATCCCGGCGGGGTTTCCATTTCCGGGGTTTTTATATTGGGGGCTTCCTCCGGACACAGGGAATCGACATGACCATCCTCTTGGCCGCCCGCGAACTCGCCAAGACCTACGGGACAACCAAGGTGCTCCACGGCGTGGATCTGGAGATCGCCGAAGGCGAGAGCGTGGCCATCCTCGGCCAGAGCGGAAGCGGCAAGACCACCTTGCTCAGCCTGCTGGCCGGCCTCGAACCTCCCGATCGCGGCCAGGTGACCTTCGCCGGCAGCGACCTCGCGGCCCTGGGTCCCGACGCCATGGCGCGCCTGCGCGGGCGCAGCATGGGCATCATCTTCCAGGAATACCACCTGGTGCCCTCCCTGACGGCCCGGGAGAACGTCACCCTACCCCTGGAAATCCTCGGGGCCTCCCGCGGAGCGGAACGGCCGGGCCCCGGCTCCAGGGAATCCCGACAGCTTCCGCCCGGCGAGATCGCGGACCGCCTGCTCGGGCGCGTCGGCCTCGCCGCCCGCGGCCACCATTATCCCCACCAGCTGTCCGGCGGCGAGCAGCAGCGGGTGGCCATCGCCCGTGCCCTGGCCGCGGGCCCGCGCCTGCTTTTCGCCGACGAGCCCACCGGCAACCTGGACGAATCCACGGCCGAGGAGGTGGAGCGCCTCATCTTCTCCCTTATAGCCGAGGAGGGCCTGGCGGCCGTGATCGTGACCCATAACCGGGACCTGGCCGCGCGCTGCTCGCGGACGCTCACGCTGCACCTCGGACGGTTCGGCGCCTAGCCGGTCCCCGCATGCCCGGCCCCGGCCTTCCCCTGTTCCTGCGGCTGCTGCGGCACAAGCGCTCCGCCTGGATCTCCTTCGTGGCCATCTATTCGCTGGGGCTCTCGGTGTTCCTGGTGGTGAACGCGCTATCGCGCGGCTTCCAGGAGGAGCTGCGCCACCGCTCCAAGGAGCTGCTGGAGGGCGAGCTGCGCATCGAGTCGCGCCGCCCCTTCACCGCCGCCGAGCAGGATTCGGTGCGGCGGATCCTGCCTGCGGGCACGCGGAGCGCGGAGGTGTGGGGCTTCCTGTCCATGCTGCGTTCCGGCGGGGCGAGCCGCCTGGTGCAGGTGAAGGTGATATCCCCCGGATATCCCTTGATCGGAAAATTCGAATTCGCGGGCGGGACGCGCATCGAGGGCTTCCGCAGCGGCGAGATCCTGTTCCCCAAGGAGCTGCTGCTGGCGCTCAAGGTGCGGCCCGGCGACACGGTGCGCGTGGGGGACAAGGACTTCCGCATCAAGGACGAGTACGTGGAGCGCCCGGGCGGGAACTTCGACTTCTTCGAGCTCGGCAGCCGCGTCTACATCCCCCTCGGCGACATGCCCGCGACGGGCCTCGAGCGCAAGGGTTCCCGCATCTTCCGTTACCGCTTCTTCATGATGCCGGAAGGGATGCCGGAGGGGCCGGAGCCGGGCGGGCTCGGGGACGTGCAGGCGCGGATCGAGGCGGCCATCCCGGATCCGGAGGTGGAGGTGGACGTCTGGACGGAGAGCGGGTCGGACCTGGGCCGCAGCTTCCGCATGGTGACCGCCTTCCTCAAGATGCTGAGCCTCTCCGCCTTCCTGCTCTCGGCGGTGGGCGCGGCCTTCTTCTTCCGGCACCACCTGGCCGGCGAGCGCCGGACCGTGGCCGTGCTGCGCACTCTGGGGGCCTCCCGGCGCCGCATCGCCGCGACCTACGCGGCCCAGAACCTCTTCCTCTCCGCGCTCTCCGCCCTGATCGGCGCCCTGCTCGCCCGCCTCTGGAGCCAGGGGCTGCCGCTGCTCCTGCACAGGCTCTATCGCATCGACGTCCCCGCCGGCATCCCGCTTTCGACCATCCTGCTGGGCGTCGGCGTCGCCGTAGCCACCTCGCTGCTCTTCGGCCTTTCCGGATTCATCACCCTGTGGCGCATCCCGCCCGCGACCCTGATCAAGCCCATGGAGGCCGCCGGCCTGGGCGCGGCGGCCCGCGCCGGGCTCTTCCTGGCGCAGGGGGCGTTCTTCTACGCGCTGGCCTTCTCCGACAGCCGGTCCCTGCTCCTGAGCGCCCTGGCGGTAGGCAGCATGGGCGCGTCCTTCCTGCTGCTCGCTGCGCTTGGCTGGTCCGGGTTCCGCGCCCTGTGGGCGCTGCGCGGCCGCATGAACTACGCGCTGCGCATCATCCTCGGATCGGTGCGCTGGGGAAAGGAGCGATCGCTGCTCGCCTTCTCCACCCTCGGCTTCGTGGCCTTCTCCACCTGCCTGGTGCCGCAGCTGCAGCGCGTGCTGGTCTCGGAGATCCAGGTCCCCAAGGGGCGCGCCATCCCCCAGCTCTTCCTCTTCGACATCCAGGAGGAGCAGGCGGACTCCCTGGCCGCCCTGCTCGCGGAGGCGGGGCATCCCCTGCGGCACTCCTCGCCCATGGTGCGCGCGCGCCTGGAGACCGTGAACGGCGAGCCGTTCCGCCGCATGCAGGGCGGCCGATCCCGGGACGGCAAGGAGCCGACCCTGGAGGAGCGCAACCGCCGCGACTTCCGCAACCGCGGCTTCAACCTCAGCTACCGCGACTCCCTGTCCGACGCCGAGACCCTGATCAAGGGGACCTTCTGGAAGGGACCCGCCCCGGAAGGGCGGGTCCCCGAGATCAGCATGGAGGAGCGCTTCGCGGAGCGGCTGGGGCTGTCCCTGGGCGACACGCTCGGCTTCGACGTGCAGGGCGTGGAGGTGGCCGGGGTGGTGACCAGCCTGCGCAAGGTGCGCTGGGCCTCCTTCCAGCCCAACTTCTTCGTGCTGTTCCAGCCCGGGGCCCTGGAGGAGGCGCCCAAGAGCTTCCTGGGCACGGTGGCCGGCGCCTCCCCGGAGGACGCGGAGGCGCTCCAGGGCCGGGTCGCCGAGGCCTTCCCCAACGTCACCGTGCTCAACCTCAAGGAGGCCATCGACAGGATGGTCGGGACGCTGGACAAGCTGGAATGGCTGGTGGGCTTCCTCTCCGGCTTCGCCCTGCTCATCGGCCTCGCCATCCTGTGGCTCATCGTGGACGCCCTGGTGGCCGAGAACCAGCGCACCATCCTGCTCCTGCGGGCCCTCGGGGAGCCGCGCG
>CBILQL010000590.1:0-3608 GCA_966238865.1 uncultured bacterium | reverse complement strand
TCCATTTCGAAACAGACCCTTGTTTTTGGGAGCCTTGCGGGCGGAGGAGAGCAGGGAGTCGGTCTGCTCGGCCAGGCGCGACGATTCGGTGAGCTCGGCCCGCCAGTCCTCCCGGGAGAAGCCGAAGGACTCCATGATCTCGGGGAGCTGGTGGAACACGGCGCGGCCCACGCCGCCCCCGGAGATGGGGTTGATGAGGAAGGCGATGGCCTGGCGCGGGGCGTTCTCAGTCGGCATGCAGGTACTTGTTGATGCGCAGCAGGACGAAATCCTTCACCCGCCCGGCGTATTCCCGGAGGTGGAAGCGCGAATCGGGGACGCTCTCGGCCACGGCCAGGCCGGAGGCCTCCATCCCCAGCCGGTGGGCGATGTACAGGGCCCGCGGCAGGTGGTAGGCCTGGCTCACCACCAGGATGCGGCGCGGGGACCACTTGCGGCGGACGTTCAGCAGGGTGACATAGGTGTTACGCCCCTTCTCGTCCACCAGGATGTCCGCGGCGGGAATGCCCCCCTGCCGGGCGTATTCCGCCATGGCGCGGACCTCGTTGTAGCCGCCCTCGATGGAGAATCCCGAGAGCACCAGCTTGGTGCCCGGGCGCCCGGCCAGGAAGCGGAGGGCCGTCTCCATGCGCTGGCGCAGCACCGGCGAGAGCTTGCCCGAGCGGTAGACGCTGGCGCCGGGGACCACCACCGCGTCCACGGGCGGGATGTCGCCGTCCGGGGCGTAGATCGCGGGACGGGCCTTGACCACGATGTACTGGTTGATCACCCAGGCCGCGGTCAGCAGGGCCAGCAGGAGATAGGCGGCGGCCTTCAGCCGGGCCATGGCGCCGCGGGCCATTCGGCCCGGCCGAGATAGACGTCCTTGACCGTGACGTATTTCGCGGCCAGCCTGGCCAGCCCCGCCATCTCCTCGGGGGTGAGCGGACGGGCCACGCGGGCGGGATTGCCCATGATCAGGGAGCCGGCGGGGTAGGTCTTGCCCTTGGGCAGGAGGCTGCCGGCGGCGACGAGGCAGTTGCTGCCCACCGTGGTGCCGTCCATGATCACCGACCCCATGCCCACCAGGATGCGGTCCTCGAGGGTGCAGGCGTGGATGACGCAGCCGTGGCCGATGGACACGTCGGCGCCGATCACGACGGCGAGGTCGCTGGCCACGTGCACGGTGGTATGGTCCTGGATATTGCTGCGGTCGCCGACGGTGATGGAGTTGATGTCGCCGCGCAGCACGCATTGGAAGAACACAGAGGCGTCGCGGCCCAAAGTGACGCGGCCGATGACGTCGGCGCTGGGGGCCACGAAGGTGCCTTCCCCGAGGACAGGCAGGTGGGAACCGAAGGGATGGATCACGGCAACCTCGCGGACAACGGGACGGAAGCCGTGCCGGTACCCCGGATTCCTATGCCCGGATATGGGAATACGGAGGATACGACGACAGCTCCGATTTCTCGAACCAATAGGAGATCTCCCGCGCCGCGCTGGCGGCGGAATCGGACGAGTGGACGATGTTCTCGCCGGTATTGGGAGCGTAGTCGTGGCGGATGGTGCCGGGGGAGGCGTTGGCGGGATTGGTGGCTCCGTTGATGGTGCGCACCTTCTCCACGGCCTTTTCGCCGGTCAGGGCGATGAGGACCACCGGTCCGGAAATCATGAAGTTCACCAATTCGGGGAAGAATCCGCGTTCCTTGTGCTCGGCGTAGAACCCTTCCGCTTCCTGCTTGGTCAGGGACTTCAATTTCATGGCGGAAACGGCCAGGCGGGCATTTTCGTACCGGCCGATGATTTCGCCGATGATGCCGCCCTTCACGCCGTTGGGTTTGATGATGACGAGAGTGCTTTCCATGTGCTTTCCGATTTTTGAAAAGTTCGGGAATAAGGTAATAAATCCCGCCAATCTTGGAAATTTCGGCCTACCCCCGCCTGGTCCGGCAATAAGGATGTATATTATGGGCCTCTCGACCGGGTGGTTTTTCGACCCGGCCGGAGGATATGCGGATTTAGCTCAGTTGGTAGAGCTTCTGCTTCCCAAGCAGACGGTCGTCGGTTCGAATCCGATAATCCGCTCCAAAAGCCCCTTCGGGACTGCCAGATTTCGCGAGAAAGAGGCTGCTCCCGGAGGGGCTTTTTTGTTCCGGGTCCAAATGGATCCAACGAAGGCCTCTCATCCGGCGGGAACCGGCTTAACGTAGCCGGGAGGCAGCAAAAGGTACTGGCCGCCCTTTCCCTGGTCCTCGCCGGCTGGACCAAAATCCAGCGCAGGAACCTGCCAGGCGTCGTTCAGAGAGCCGAACAGCACGGCTCCCGTGGCGGGAGGGATTTCCAGGACCACGGGTCCGGCCTGGGTGTTCAAATTAAAAAGCGTAATTCGAGGACGCGTTTGACGTGGTGATCTGGAACTTCCAATCTGCGGGCTTGGATAAAAAACGAGTTCATGGTACTTGGCGCCGGCGTCGCGAAAGAAGGACTGCCGCATGGCATCAACGTTGACAATTGGCATGCCCCAGATGGCGGCCTCGACCGCCCGTCGGTGAAGGGTTCGCTCGGCCAATTCGACCGGATTCAAGATGCCTATGCTCCGAATAACCTACCCTTGACACGGTTCGCTTTGCGGTGCCCATCTGTTGCAGGATCTACCATATTCGGGCATGACTAGTTCAGGGAACCGGCGAATTCCAAAGGAAATGCTGTTCGATCTATGCTGCCAAAAGGCGCTTTCGTACTTCCGGCAGATCGTGCAGCAATTGAGTCAGGATAAGAATGGGCTCAGGGATTGGATTTCCGATTTCCCAACCCTGGACCGATTTGGTGGACACATGCAGGGCTGATGCCATTTCAGACTGCGACAATCCGAGATCGGTTCGCATGGTTTTGAAAAGCGCCAGGCTCTTCCGACGGAGCTTTTCTTCCGGTCCACTCTCCTCAAAAGCAGTCCGAGTCCCGTCCTTCGCAACTATCGTGGTCCTGAACTTCACCTTGCCAGCCTTGTAGGCTTTCGCATCCTTCAAAGCCTGTTCCAATTGGGTCTTCAGAGTAGTCGCTTTCTTTTTCATAGGATGCCTTCCTTGATGGCTTGAACCAGTTCGGTGATCAGCTTCTTTTCATTCGGGCTGAGATCGGCCTTTTCGTTCTTCGGGTAGATAGCCAAAAGGTGAATCGTGTGGGCCACCTGGAAGTAGTAAATGACCCTGGCACCTCCTCGTTTGCCCTTGCCTTTCGCGGCAACTCGGATTTTTCTTGCTCCACCGGTACCTTTAATCAAATCCCCTTTTTCGGGTTGGCTGATGAGTTCGGATTGAAGCTCCTGGAATTGATCATCTGATAGATAATCGCCGAGTAAATCGGAGAAGCCTGGGAACTCCTTAAACTCCATAAATATACTATACTAAATTTTAGTATAGCGCAAAAGGTTTTGACTGTCCACTTTTTAGGAGGGCTTCATAGTAGAGCGGGTGCACGGAAAGGTGACTCGGAAAACTGGTAAACCTGGATTTCGGAGCAAAACAGCGGTTTTCCAGGCGAAAGACTTCTGCTTCCCAAGCAGACGGTCGTCGGCTCGAATCCGATAATCCGCTCCAAAAGCCCCTTCGGGACTGCCAGATTTCGCGAGA
>CBILQL010000589.1:0-3611 GCA_966238865.1 uncultured bacterium | reverse complement strand
TCCGCGAGGCCGGCCACGTGTGCGCCAAGGCGGGCAAGAAGTTCACCACCTCGGACTGGATGGAGATCGAGCGCCAGCGCGGCATCTCCGTCTCCTCCTCGGTGCTCAGCTTCCCCTACGGCGGCTGCCAGCTCAATCTGGTGGACACCCCCGGGCACCAGGACTTCTGCGAGGACACCTTCCGCGCCCTGACCGCCGTGGATTCGGCCCTGGTGCTGCTGGACGCCGCCAAGGGCGTGGAGCCCCAGACCATCAAGCTGATGGAAGTGTGCCGCATGCGCAAGACCCCGGTCACGGTGTTCATGAACAAGCTAGACCGGGACAGCTTGGAGCCCCTGGCCCTCATGGACGAGGTGGAGCGCATCCTGGGCCTCAAGTGCGCCCCCATGACCTTGCCCATCGGCAGCGGCAGGCTGTTCCAGGGGGTGTATTCCTTCGTGGACGGCAGCGTGCACTTCTTCAATCCCGAGACCGGGGAGGGGGAGATCCGCAAGGTGGACGGCTACTCCGATCCCCGCATGGACGAGTGGTTCGACGGCAAGTACCTGCAGGAGTTCCGCGATCAGGCCGACCTGGCCGTCGGCGCCATGGACCCCTTCGACCACAAGCGATACCTGGCCGGCGAGCAGAGCCCGGTGTACTTCGGATCCGCCATCAACAACTTCGGGGTGAAGCACCTGCTGGACAGCTTCGTCGCCAACGCCCCCTCGCCGATGCCCCGGGAAGCCGAGCAGCGCAAGGTGGAGGCCACCGAGCCCGGCTTCACCGGTTTCGTGTTCAAGATCCAGGCCAACACCGACCCCAAGCACCGCGACCGCATCGCCTTCGTGCGGGTATGCTCGGGAAAATTCGTGCGCGGCGCCAAGGTGATCCATTGCCGCACCGGCCGGCAGGTGCGGCTGGCCGCGCCCACCACCTTCATGGCCCAGGACAAGACCGTCGTGGACGAGGCCTATGCCGGCGACATCATCGGCATCCACGATCCCGGCCTCTACAGCATCAGCGACACCCTGGCGGAGACCGAGGAGAAGCTCAAGTTCATGGGCATCCCCGACTTCGCGCCGGAGCATTTCTCCCGGGTATACCTGGAGGATCCCCTGCGCAGCAAGCAGCTCCAGCAAGGCCTCAAGCAGCTTTCGGAGGAGGGGGCGACCCAGCTCTTCCAGCCTTTGGCCAGCCCCATCCCGGTGCTCGGCGTGGTGGGCGTGCTCCAGTTCGACGTCATCAAGTCGCGCCTGGAAGGGGAGTACAACGCCCGCTGCCGCCTGGAATCGGCCCCGATCTTCGCGGTCCGCTGGATCTCCGGCGACGAGGCCCAGATCCAGGACTTCAAGTCCCAGAACACCCACGACCTGGCCGCCGACAAGCATGGCCACCTCGTGTACCTGTGTCCCAACGACTACCGCCTGGGCCTGATGGAGAAGAACTTCCCCAAGATCGTATTCAGCAAGTTCCACGCTGAATAGTCGACCGGGCCCTGCCGGAGCGGCTCCCGGGGGCCGGATCCCGAGCACCCCCTGCGGCCGTGACCAGGCTTCTAACCGCCGCGACCGGAGGCTCCGTTCCGACGCCGTCGTGCTGGCCGCATGGCATCGGATGCCGGGGCGGTTTGAGGAGTTTGTCCCCTGAGCAATTTTTATTTCCCCGACAACTACAAGAATCCGCTTACAAACCTAAAAATTTCCCTGTTTTAAGCCGGAAATCCGCTAAGTTTACCCTTCAGGCAAGCCTATCGAAAGCGGAGATCCTATGCGTTACAAAATGACCTTGAGTTCTGGATGTGCCATGGCCGCCTTCCTGATGCTGGGGACGCTCCCCGCGCAGGGAGCCATCGCCTCGGCTTATTCAGGCAAAGGGACGCATCCCGGGTTCACCATCGCCCCCATGGATGCGTTGGGAAAATACAGCACCATGGGGTTGGCGTGGCTCCGGAACGGGGACATGGTCTGGGTGCGGGCGCCCGACCAATACATCAATCCGCCCAATGCCAATGCCAATGCCGGGGTCTGGATCGTGAAGAACATGGCGACCAGTCCGTCCGTGACCAAGCTCGTCGATCAATTCCGCCAGCCCACGGGCGTGACCGTAGGCCCCAATGACGAGATCATGGTCGTGGACCTGGACGGGGTGTACAAGGTATCCGCCACCGCGGGGACGAAGACGCGGGTGCTGGCCGCGCCCCCCACGACCAACGGGCAGCTGCCTTACCACGGGTACATCTTCTGCCCCATGTACCTGGACGGCGCCTACTACGCTCCCTACTCCTCGACCTTCATTTCCGGGGGTTTCGCGGATACGGATCCCAACGGCGAATACAGCGGCGCCCTGCTCTCCTGGAAATCGGACGGCTCGGGCGGCTATACCAAGCATGCCGGCGGCCTGCGTTCGCCCAACGGCGGAGGGCTGGGTCCGAACGGCATCATGATGTTCACGGACAACCAGGGCAGCTGGAATCCCTCCTGCGCGCTCAACATCATCAAGCCGAACAAGTTCTACGGCACCCACCAGAACACGTCGAAGGGTTACAAGGACAACTGGGCCGGCCTGGCCAACAAGGCCGGGACCATGCCGTACCAGCCGCCCATCGCCTGGTTCCTGCAGGCGCAGGCCGTGGGGCAGCAATACGGCACGGGCGCGAGCACCACCCAGCCCCTGTTCATGGATCACGGCCCGTATGCCGGCGATGTCATCGTCGGAGACGCCACCTTGGAGGGCATGTCCCGCGTCGCCCTGGATCCCGTGAACGGCGCCTCCGGCGTGAACGCGAATTACAACGGTTCGGTGCATTGGTTCACCAATCTGCCTGGAGGCGCCAACTGCCCGGCTCCCAACCGCTTCGTCATGGATCCCAACGCCGACGTGATCTACGTCGGCACCTTGGCGATTATCGGCCAGACGGGCGGAGCCTGGCCGTCCGGCGCCGCCCAGCCCTTCTACAAGATCTCCCTGGATGCGGCCGCCGTGAAGGCGTCCTTCGAGATCCTGAGCGTGAAGTCGCGCGCGAACGGCATCGAAATCGCGTTTTCCCAGCCCGTCTCCTCGGCGTCGGCCGTGGCGGCCAGCTTCGCCCTCAAGCAATGGGATCTCGTGCGGGGGGAGGGATATGGCGCCGGCAACAACACGTCCACCACCCCCAGCATCAGCGGCGTCCAGCTTTCGACGGACGGCCGCCGGGTGTTCCTCGCCATCGGCAACAACGCCAAGACCGACCGCGTCCTGTCCATCATCGCCGGCGGCATCCGTTCGGCCACAGGAAACGCCTCCCTGGTCTTCAACCAGGCCTGGTTCACGCATAATTACCAGAGCACCGAGCCGTTCAATGCCACGGTGAGCGTCGCGGATCGCGCCAACGACAAGTACATGAACGCCATGGTCTCGCATACCACGCTCCCGGGCGCGGTGAGGCTGCGCGTGGACCTCAAGGGCGCCTATACAATGGCGCTCAGCAGCCTGAACGGCGCGCGCGTGGAAGAAAAACACGGGTTCGACGCCGGGGAATACACGCTCAAGGCCCCCGGCCGCGGCCTGCACGTCCTCCAGGTGAGGCAGGGCGGTCGCGCCTATGTCCGCTCCGTGACATTTTGACGGCCGGAAATTTTGATTGCCGGCCC
>CBILQL010000588.1:0-3618 GCA_966238865.1 uncultured bacterium | reverse complement strand
CCCCGCCGTCAGGGTTTGCAGTCCCGAGAAATCGGCCCGGGAATAGACGAATAGGGTATCGGCCGCGGTGAATCCCGTCAAGGCGCCGCCCGAGGCCGTGAATTGCTGCAGGTGGGCGTTCATGCCGTTCAGGTCGAACGTGCCTGCCGCCAGGTGAAGGGAGTCGGCAAGCAGGGGATTGACGACTATCCGCGCCGTGGAGGCCCCCGTCTTCCAGATGGTCGGCAAAGTGTCGGCGGCCTTGGGCGTGAGCTGCTGGCCGCCCGAGGTTCCCGATAACACCAGGCGGCCCGTGCCTTGCACGATCTTCACCGCGGACGCGAAGTTGGCGTCGCCGGTGAGCGACAGGGCCGCGCTGCCGAAGGAGAAGGTCCCGGTGTAGCCCGTGAAGTCGACGGAGCGGGCCGACAGGGGGCCGCCCAGGGTGGCGTTCGAGTCGGCCGCGGAGCCGGTCCCGTTGAAGCTGAGATCCAGGCCGTTCTCTGCGAAGGCGCCGCCGGCGCGGAAGTCGTCGAACACGGTGGTGCAGGTGACGGCGGTGTTATGGGAGGTGACGAAGAGGCCGATATGGGAGCTGGCCCCCGTGTCGGCACCGAGGGGCGTGTGCGCGGAACCGATCGGGGTCCAGGCGGCGGTAGAGTCGGTGCGGGAATAGGCCGTGAAGGCTTTGCCGACACGGGTGATCCGCAGCCAATGGGGATAAGGGAGGCGCGGCGCCGCTGGCGAGTTGCGCGGGTAGTCCAGGTAACCCTGGGGAGCCACGGAATCGTAGTGGGCCACGACGCCATGGCCGGGGGTCGTTTCCACGGAGAACATGCCTCCGTTGGCGAAGTTCAGGAAGTTGTTGGCCACCAGGATCCCGGCCTTGGACCATTCGAAGGCGGCGGTCTGGGAGACGATCTTCACGGACACATCGAAGTTACCCTTGATGTCCGCGCGGTACACGGCCGTGAGCTGGTTGACCGTGTCCCAGACGTCCACACCGCGCGAGAGGATGGTGAGGCGTCCCGGATTGCTGGAAAAGCTCGCGGAGCTGAAGTTGTCCGGCACCATGTCCAGGTAGGTCCACGGCCCCATCAGCGTGTCCTCGAAGTCGTCGTCGGACACGGAAGGCGGATTGAAGCCTCCCCCATTCGCCTGCGATGTCCAATTCTGCGTTTTCTGCGCCTCCCCGCCGCCGGCCGGGCTCGGGTTCCAGTAATAGGTCTGCGCGAACGCCGCCGTCGCCCAGAGCACGGCAAGGATCGCGCGGGCCGCCGCCGCGGGGAAGGCCGCCCGGGCGAACCGGAGAGGATGCGAAGGATTCATGCCCGCCATAGCCGTTTCTCCAATCGAAGTGCGCCGACCCGCCGAAAAACTGTCCGGCCGGCTTTCGAAAGCCGACCCTGTCCGGAGGCGCCGCAATCCCTGCGCCGTCCCAGTCTCCATGCCCGATGTCACCCATCAAATCCCCGAAAGGCGGCCGGGCCGGATGGCCCGCCGGCCGGTCCGGGACCGGCGATTCGGAGGATCGACCGAAAAATAGGATCGCGATGTGCATCTCTCCAACCCGGTAAAGCCCCGGATCGTGGTTCCGGAGCGCCTGGGTTCCCTGATTCCGGAAATCCTATATTTTCTCCCTGCGGCCCTGTCCGCTTCCGATACCATGAAACACCTCTCCCTTCTGCCCGCGGGCATGCTGTTCCTGGCCGCCGCCCTCTGGGGGCTTTGCATCCCGGTGATGAAGGCCCTGGGGGTGGAACAAGGCCTGCTCCACCCCCAGGCCGGGAGCCTGCCCGCCTCCCTGGCCTCCCTGACGGTCCGCTTCGCCCTGGCCGGGGTCGCGGTCCTGGTCCTCGCGCGCGTATCGCCCCGCCGGATCACTTTGCCGGAGCTGCGCCAGGGCCTCGTGCTCGGAACCATCACCGCCGCCAGCATGTTCCTGCAGGTGGACGGGCTCAACTACACCTCCGCCTCCACCGCCGGGTTCCTGATAGCCCTGTACTGCGTGCTGGTGCCCGTCTTCGCCTGGGCCCTGGGCAAGAGGCGCTTCACGCCCCTCCTGGTCCTGTGCTGCCTGCTGGTCGTCGCGGGGCTGGCCGTCCTCACCGGCCTCACCCCCCGGGACCTCCGCCTGGGCCGCGGCGAATGGGAGAACATCGGCGCCGCGGCGCTGTTCGCGGTGCAGATCCTGTGGGTCTCCCGTCCCCGCCCCGGCGCCCTCGATCCCGATCGCGTCACCGTGGTGCTCTGCCTCTCGGTGGCCGCGCTCTGCGCCCTGGCCCTGGCTTTCCAGTCGCCGGGCCTCCCGACCCTGCCGCGCATCCACGCTTCGCCGCGCGCCGCCGCCATCACCCTGTTCCTGGCCCTCCTGGGCACCGCCATGCCCTTCTTCGCCATGAACCGCTTCCAGCCCCGGGTCGATCCCGTGATCGCGGGATTCATCTACTGCTTCGAACCCATCGCCACCGCCCTGGGGGCCCTGGCGCTCCCGGAACTGCTGGTTCGCGAGCCGTCCCTGTATCCCAACGAGCCGCTCACGGCGCGCGTCCTCGCGGGCGGAGCCTGCATCCTGGCCGCGAACATGCTGCTTTCGCGCGATAAATCGGGGCCGGCCGGGGAGCCGCCGGGACATTAGCTCCCGGAAGCGGGTTGGTCCCGGCCGCGGTGACTTTTTTATTTATTCCTGAGCCCCGCCGCCCATGCGGCGGTCGCGGGGTATTACTAATATCCGGAGGGATCCGCCATGACCAGCATCCACACCAAGTCCGCCGCAGCGCTGGTTTCGCTCGCCCTGCTGGCGGGCTGCGCCAACATGAACCGGGCCGGGAAGGGCGCCATCATCGGCGCGGGCACGGGCGGCGTCATCGGAGGCATCATCGGAAAGGCCTCGGGCAACACCGCTGCGGGCGCCATCATCGGCGCGGCCATCGGCGGCAGTGCCGGTGCCGCCATCGGCCATTACATGGACAAGCAGGCCGCCGAGCTCCAGCGCGATCTCAAGAACGCCAAGGTGGAGCGCGTCGGGGAGGGCATCAAGATCACCTTCAACTCCGGCATCCTCTTCGACGTGGACAAGAGCGCGCTACGGGCCCCCGCCAAGGAGAACCTGGCCGACCTGGCCCGCGTGCTCAACAAGTACGCGGACACCGAGATCATGGTCCAGGGCCATACCGACGCCAGCGGTTCGGACGATCACAACCTCGCCCTGTCCCGCAGCCGCGCCCAGAGCGTGGGCGGGTTCCTCCAGGGCAAGGGCGTGAAGGGGAGCCGCATCGAGGAGAGCGGCCTGGGCGAGACGAGCCCCGTGGCCGACAACGGCACCGCCGCGGGCCGGCAGGCCAACCGCCGCGTGGAGGTGGCGATCTGGGCCAACGAGAAGCTCAAGCGGGCGGCCAAGGACGGGACGTTGAAGACGGCTTCCAAATAACGCGGGGATCCTTCGGAATCACTGGGCCGCGGCGCGGCTTGGCGCCGTCCGGCTCAGACGAAATGGTCGCATCGGGACCGGGTCTCTGTCCGGGCGCTTCGGGGGATGCGGCGGAAGGCTCGGCCTCCCTGCGATAGCCCTTGCCGAAGACCGCCGCTAAGCCCAACCCTGGTATCCACCCTCCCGAAGCGCCCTCCCCCCTTTCGATT
>CBILQL010000587.1:0-3621 GCA_966238865.1 uncultured bacterium | reverse complement strand
CAAAAATCGGCGGTTTCGGGGGAATAGGCATTCTCCCTGACGAAAGGATGGCGGGATGAAGTTGGTCGTGTTCTCGGAAAACAGCGGACTCAGGAAACATCTGGAAGACCTCCTCACCTCCACGCCGCACAATTTCCAGACCTTCGACTTGCAGGCCATCCTCTCCCGCGGCCGCCTTTCCGGTTTCGACGGCATGCTCGTCGATTTCCAGAGCTGGCAGCGCTGCGTGTCCCTGTTCAAGTATTTCGGCGTGATCGAGGACATCAATCCCAAGCCCATCATCATCTTCAGCAAGGGCAAGAAGCTGCCGGCCCTCAAGCTCCGCAATCCGAAGGCCCTCACCGCGCATTGCAGCATCCCTCCCCAGACCGAGGATTTCTACGCGGCGCTGCAGCAGATGTCCGCGGCCCTGGTTCCTGCATAGACGGAAAAAATCCCCAGGGCGCGAAGCGCCAAGGGGATTTTTTCTCGCCGACTCTCCTCAGCCCCGCAAGTGCGGGGCTGAAGAGCTCCCTCCAATCGAGAATCATTTGCTCGGGGCGGCCTTGGGTCCCTGAGCGCAAACGGGAGCTGCAATCCGTAGCTTGTACTTTTGCGTTTCGCCGTCTGCATTCGCGTCGAGAATGCGGGGGTGGCTTCGCGGCGTCGAAGCGGGGCTGATCGACGCAGTCCGGTATGGTACGGAGCGGTCCGGTGCCTACCGGGGGGCCTGGTGCGGTCCGGTGAAGCTTGCCTCTCTTCGGCCCGTTGCGGGCCCCTGTATCGTAGTACATTGGTGATGCGAGACGGGTCCGGAGGGGCGCGGCGCGGCAGGATTTGGCACGGATCGGCTGATGAAGGAAACCTGGTTCAAGCGGTGGTTCGGGGAGCACTATAAGCGGCTCTATCCGCATCGCGATCTGCGCGAGGCGGAACGCCAGATCGATCCGCTGCTGCGGATCCTGCCGGTAACACCGGAGTGGCGTATCCTGGATGTCGGCTGCGGATCCGGCAGGCATCTCGAGGTGCTGCGGCGGCGCGGGCGCGGCGGCCTCGCGGGCGTCGACCTGAGCCTGCCCCTGCTGCGCGACGCGCGGGCGCGGGGCCTGCCCGTGGTGCGCGCCGACATGCGCCGGCTCCCGTTCCGGTCCGGAGGTTTCGACCTGGTAACCAGTTTTTTTACTTCCTTCGGGTACTTTGCTACTTTCGAGGAGGACGTGGATGCCCTGGGCCAATTCGTCTCGGCGCTCAGGCCGGGAGGGTACCTGTTCCTCGATCTCCCCGACGCCGACAGCCTGCTGTGCAACATCGTGCCCCGCGACGTCCGCATGGTGGACGGGGCCATGGTGGAGCAGCGCCGCCGCATCGAGGAGGAGGATGTCCGCGGGGGCACGGGGGTCCCGGAACCGGAAGGCCGGGGGCCGTTTGCGGCCGGCCGCGTCGTGATCAAGGACATCGAGATACGGCGTCCTTCCGGCGAGGTCGAGCGCTTCGAGGAACGGGTGCGGCTGTATTCGCTGGCCGAGATGGCCGCGCATGGCGCGCGCTTCGGCCTCACCCACCTCGCCACCTATGGCGACGAGTCCGGCGGCGCCTGGGAACCCGGGCATTCGCCGCGCATGGCCCTTCTCTTCCGCTTGCGGTCGGCCTGAGGAAATCCATGGAACTGTCCCTGCAGGAATTCGTGCCGTCCCGGGATCCCATCCTGCCGCTGCTGTTCGGGGCTTCCGGCGCCGCGACCGCCACCGGGTCCGCGGCGACGCTCTTCCCCGGCGGGCATTTCCGATCCGACGCCGCCCTGGAGCGGCGCCTCGCCCATCTCGACGCCGCCCGCGGACGGGACGCCGGCGCGTCCCGGGCCGGGCCGGCGGCGGTCGCGGAGCTGCTGCGGAATGAGAACGCCTTCGCGCCCCTGCATCCCGCCCAGGACCTGAACCTGGACCTGGCGGGCAAGCACGGCACCGTCTTCGTACTCACCGGGCAGCAGCCCGGCCTGCTGGGAGGCCCGGTGCTCTGGCTGTATAAGGCCCTGACCGCCGTCGCCCTGGCCGAGCAGGCCACGCGCCGGCTGGGCCGGCCGGTGATCCCGATCTTCTGGGTGGCCGGCGACGACTCCGACCTGCGCGAGTGCAACCAGGTCGAGCTGCTGGAGGATCTTCCCCCGGGGGTTCCGCCCGCGCTGTCGCTGGATTATCCCGATCCCGGCCTGCCCCTGGCGGTGGGCGCGCGGAAGATGGACGAGGCCTCCTTGCGCGGCCTGTACGGAGTCCTGGGCCGCGTCTGGAAGCCCGGCACCGTGGAGGCCGCGCGGCGGATGCACGCCGGCTGCGGCTCGCCTGCGGATGCCTTCCTGCGCCTCCTCCAGCGCTGGCTGGGTCCGCGGGGCGTGCTGTTCCTGAACGGCTTCTCCCCGGCAGTGCGCGCCGCCGGGCGCCCGGTGCTGGAGCGCGCCGTGTCCGGCTGGGCCGGCCTGCAGGCCGCCCTGGCGTCGGGCACCGCGGCCCTGCGGTCCGCGGGCCTCGAGCCGCCGGTGGCGCTGCGCGAGGGCGTGGTGCACGCCTTCGCCCTGCGCGACGGCGCGCGGCACCGCCTCTATGCCGACAACCCGGGCGCGACCGGGCGGCCGTCACGCATCTATACAGCCGACGCCCCCTCCGCGGACCTCGGGCCGCGCCTGGCCGGGGTCGAGCTGACCCACGACGTGTTCACCCGCCCCCTCCTGGCAGATACCCTGCTGCCCGTCCTGGGCCATGTGCTGGGGCCGTCCGAACTGCGCTACTTCGCCCAGATGGCGCCCGCCTTCACGGCCTGGACCGGGGACATGCCCCTCGTGCATCCCCGCCAATCCGTGTCCGTGGCCGCCGACTTCGATCGGGACCTCTTCGCCGCCGAAGGCATGTCCCTGGCGGAGGCCGCCGTGCTCAAGCCCTCGGACCTGCGGGCCCGCCTGCGTCGGAAGGCCTGGGATTCCCATCCCGCCGCCCGGGCGATTCCTGCCGGCCCGCCGCGGGAGCTGCTCGACGCCCTGCGCCTGGCCCATGCCCGTCACTTCCGGGATACGGGGCCGTTGGACCGCCTCGAGCGGTCGCTGCAGCGGTCCTGGGGGCGCTACCTGGCCGCCCTGGGGAACATGGCCTACGCCGAGGCGGCCTCCGGGAGCGGCGGCCGCGGCGCCGGCGACGCCGGAGAATCCGGCGGCCAGGGCGGCCCGGCAGGCGCCGGGGAGGCGGAGCTGTTCGGGCGTCTGCGCTGGCTGGGGAACGGAGGCGGGCAGGACCGGCACCTCAACCTGCATTCCCTGCTGGACGCGGTGGGCGAGGACGGGGTCGAGGATCTGATCGGCAAGCTGGCCGCGGACCCGGACGCGGCCGAGCCCGGCGCGCGGATTTTCACCTGGCCGGGCGGGCGCGACGGACGCGCCGATCGCGTCGGTCGCGACGGTCAGGACGGGAGGGCGTCGTGAAGGGAATCGCGAAGGGCAGGACCAGGGGCGATGCGAAGGGAGCCGGATTGGATTTCATGGCGGTGGGGGCCCATGCCGACGACGTGGAGCTAGGGGCCGGAGGCACCTTGCTGCGCCTGGCGGCGCTGGGGCGCAAAGGCGTCATCGTGGACCTCACCGACGCCTCCCTGGGGACGCGG
>CBILQL010000586.1:0-3622 GCA_966238865.1 uncultured bacterium | reverse complement strand
TCTCGGCCCACTCCCGCAGCTGGGGCGCCAGGGACTCCGGGGTCTCCGGGAAGCCGGTGGGCAGCAGGGGGTTGGGCAGGCCGGCGTTGGGGTAGGCGCTCACGTAGATGGGCGCCACCTGGGACATCTCCTCGATGACGGGGCGCAGCTCCTTGGGCCCCAGGGAGCAGTTGAGGCCCACGCTGAACAGCGGCACGTGGGAGATGGAGTTCCAGAAGGCCTCCACCGTCTGGCCCGTGACGCCGCGGTTGCTCCCCGCCTGGATGTAGGTCACGGAGGCGAGGACGGGGACGCACTTGGGATCCTTCCCGCCCGGGGCCTTCAGGGCGGCGGCGTAGGGCAGCGGCGAGAGCCCCCGCTCCTCGAAGACCTTGGCCACGGCGAAGAAGGCGGCCTTGGCGTTCAGGGTGTCGAAGATGGTCTCGACCAGGATGAGATCGGCGCCGCCGTCCAGGAGCCCCTTGATCTGCTCGGTGTAGGCGGCCACGAGGTCGTCGTAGGAGGCGCCCCGCGCGCCGGGATCGTTCACGTCGGTGGAGACCGAGGAGGTCTTGGTGGTGGGCCCGATGGCGCCGGCCACGAAGCGCGGCCGGGACGGATCGGCGGCCATGACCTTGTCGGCGGCGGCGCGGGCGCACAGGGCCCCCGCCTTGGACAGCTCGTAGCCCATGGTTTCCAGGCCGTAGTCGGCCAGGGAGATGGACTGGGAATTGAAGGTGTTGGTCTCGACGATGTCGGCGCCCGCCTCCAGGTACTGGCGGTGGATCTCCTCGATCACGTCGGGGCGGGTGACGTTGAGGAGATCGTTGTTCCCCTTCAGGTCCTTGCCCTTCCAGTCCTTGAAGCGCTCGCCGCGGAAGTCCGCCTCGGTGAGCTTGTACCGCTGGATCATGGTCCCCATGGCCCCGTCGATGACGAGGATGCGCTCGCGGGCGAGCTTGGCGAGGGGATGGTCGGGAAGTCGCTGGGTGGTCATCGGTTATCCTATGCTGGGATAGTCGTGTGGATGTCGTGACTCGGTGGCTTGCGTGGCTAGGGCGGCTAGGGGCCTCATGGTTTCCGGGCCTGGACCAGCACCCCTTCGATGTCGGGATAGTCCTTGGACGCTCCGGTGATCTCGGAATGGATGTCCCGGAAGCCTGTCTCCTTGAGCCAGCCCTCGAGGTCGGCCAGGGAGAAGCCCAGCCAGAAGTCTCCGAACTTCGCCCGCATCCATTCCTCCCCGTGGGAGAGCAGATCCAGGATCAGCAGCCGGCCCCCCGGGGCGAGCAGGCGATGGGACTCGGCCACGGCCTCGCGGGGATTGGCGGCATGGTGCAGGGATTGGGAAGCGATGACGATGTCGAAGCTTCCCGCCGGCAGGCCGGTGGACTCCATGGGGGCCTTGATGAATTCGGGCGCTTTCCCGACCGGTGCGGCCGGCGCCGGGATCGACCGGCCGTCCTCCTTGCCGGGGGCGGGCCCGCCCAGCTCGCGCGCGGCGTTCTCGCGCGCCAGCCGGATCTGCCCCTCGCTGTCGTCCACGCCGATGACGGTATTGCCGGCCTGGGCCAGGAGGATGGCGAGGCGGCCGTTGCCGCAGCCGAGATCGACGATGCGCCTGCCGTGGATGAGGCGGATGAGGCCGCGGCACAGGGCCTTCCAGGTCTGGCCCGGGGACGGCATGTTCTGCACGGCCTGGGAGTCGAAGAACTGGCGGGACTCGTCGCTGCGTTCCTCCAGCACCTTCTTGAGGTTCCGCATGTCGCGGCCGTGCCATTTGGCCCCGTCGGCGCTTTGCAGGGCCGAGGCCAGGATGGCCAGCTTGGGGTCCTCCTTGGAGGGGATGCGGTAGAAGACCTTCTGGCCCTCCTTGCGGCTGGCCACCAGGTCCTGCTCCTTGAGCAGGCCCAATTGGGTGGACAGGGTGCTCTGCCCCAGACCCAGGATTTTCTGGAGCTCGCCGACGGCCAACTCGTTCTCCCGGAGCAGGGAAAGGATGCGCAGCCGCGTCTCGTCGCTCAGGAGGCGGAACACCCCCGTCAGCACCTCGATTTGGAGCACTTTTTCCATAGCCGCCAGACCCTATCCATCCTGATATATCAATATATCATGAAATATAGATATATATCCAGGGGATTTGCTACGACCCGTGCAGTGTGGTCTTGGCGCCGTGTTCTAGAGCGGAATAGGTGCGCCGTTCAGCTGTAGAGAATGTCAGTCATGACCTAATTTCGGGGCGATGTCGAGGTTAGGCCGGATTTGGGGATTGTAGCGGGTCAAGGCGCTAGGTGTTCGACTTACCATGGCTCCATCAGAAAGCCCCCGGTTTCGACAGAGACCGGGGACTTTCTGTTTTTTCCTATTCCGTTTTACCCCGCGGCTTTTTCTTTGGGCGCGTCAACTCCAACCGCTTCGACTTATCCAAGGCCATCTGAAAGTCCTTCTCTACGCGGCTAAGATTTTCCAACGACTTGGAATGGAATTCATCGTACTCGGCTTCGGCTTTGGCGATGGCGGAAGCATGGGAAATCCTCCCGGCGTGGGTCAGGATTTCTCGATCGCTCAATTTTAGAAAGTCATCGAGCTTGGAAATCCAATCGGCCATATGCATGGGTTTACGGTTCAGCGCCTGGAGTTCGGCGAATTCCAGGTAGGCGGACACAATGCGATTCAAGGCATCCAATTCCTCCTGGCCCAGGTAATTCTTGGCGATACCCGCATCGGATTTCTTTGGGCGGTCGCCGGTCCAACTGGTCAGGCCCATGTTCGGCCGGTCGTCGTCCATGGCGAATCCCTTGACGAGATACTCCCGCAAGGTTTGGGTGGCCCAGGTCCGGAATTGGGTGCCACGGAGCGACTTGACCCGATATCCGACCGCTAGGACCGCCTCCAGGGCATAGCTCGAGGTCCGGTACTTTTTCCCGTCCGAGGCAGTTGTCAAGTAATCCTTGACTACTGCATCCTGGCTCAGCTCCCCCTCCTGGAAAATGTGTTTCAGGTGCAGGCTGACATTCTGCTTGGAAGTCTGGAACAAATCGGCCATTTGATTCTGGGTCAGCCATAGGGTATCGCCTTCGAATCGGATCTCGATTCGGTTCAGGCCATCTTCGGTTTGATACAGTAGGACTTCCGCAGGGCTCATCGGCCACCTGCATGGGATTGGCTCAAAGATGTAGGCGGGGTGCTATCCGGAAAGTAAGGTGGCCGGTCCTCGCTCAAGAGCTCTCCAGGGGACAAGGTAGGAGATAGGATAATATAGTGAACAAAAGAGCAGCATTCAAGCGGAATTGGGGTGGAAGTAAAGACAAGAATGGGGTGGGCGGTTGGGTCCTTTCCGGGGGAGTCACAGCCGCTTCCCAGGCATCAGGCCATCGCTTTGGCTTTGGCGCGCTTCGGTTTTATCGAAGGTTTTTTCTTGGCCCGTCCAGCTGTTTCCAATCCGACCCGCTCCTGGCAGATTCGTTCCAGCAGCTTTTCCACGCGGGGCCATGACGCGATACTTCGAGGCGCGGACGCAGGTAGCCGATTCGTTACGATAAACCCTTGGTCCCTCCTACTCGCCCATCCGATCCATTTTCGCGGCGGTTTCAATCTCCCGGTACTGGGAGATCCCCTTCTCAAACCGCGGATAAGCTATAAT
>CBILQL010000585.1:0-3632 GCA_966238865.1 uncultured bacterium | reverse complement strand
ATCAAGAAGGTGCTGCTCACCTCCTCCCTGTTGACTCCCATGGAACTGGCCGTGGCGCCCGACAAGCGCATCTTCATCGCGGAGAAGTTCACGGGCAAGATCCGCATCTTCGATCCCGGGACCAAGCAGCTCTCCGACGCCGGGCTGATCTCCGTGTTCGGCACGGCCCCGCACGAGGGGCTGCTCGGCATCGCCCTCGATCCCGCCTTCGCCGCCAACCATCATGTCTACGTCTATTACACGCATGCCACCGAAGCCAAACACGAGCTGGCGCGCTATACCGAGAACGCCGGCAAGCTGCCCGACGCCTCCAAGGTCGTGATCCTCACCGTGCCCGGGGTGCGCTGGGACTCCCAGCACCATTCGGCGGGATCCATCGCCTTCGGGCCCGACGGAAACCTCTACCTGGCCACCGGCGAGAACGTGGATCCGAACGCCTCCGAGGGGTACGCGTCCACCAACGAATCCCTGCGGCTCGAGGACACCCAGGCCACGGCCGCCAACACCAACGACCTCAACGGCAAGATCCTGCGCATCCGCCCCGAGGGGAGTTCCTACACCATTCCCGCCGGCAACCTGTTCGCCGCCTCGGCCAAGCGGCGCGGCGAAATCTTCGCCAAGGGCATGCGCAACCCCATCCGCATCCCCATCGATCCCGCCACGGGCTGGGTCTATTGGGGAGAGCCCGGCCCGGATGCGGCCGACGACGACGCCTCGCGGGGGCCGGAGGGGCGGGACGAGATCAACCGCGCCAAGGCGCCGGGATTCTTCGGCTGGCCGTACTTCGTGGGCGACAACCTGGCCTATGTCGTGGGCGGCGCCAAGAAGGATCCCGCCCGTCCCGTGAACAGGTCGCAGAACAACACCGGCGACACCCTGCTGCCCCCGGCCCAGCCTGCCCTGCTCAGCTATTCCGATGCCGCCAACCCGGAATATCCGGCCTTCGGGACCAACGGGGCGCGCGCCGCCGTCGTGGGCGGCGTCTACCGGTTCGATGCCGCGCTCAAGTCACCCAACCGCCTGCCGCCCCGCTTCGACGGCAGCCTGTTCATCATGGATTGGGCCCGCGACCAGATCAACGAGTTGACGTTCGACGCCGAAGTCGCGGTGACCGCCGTGAAAGCTTTCCTGGGCGGCGCGCGCCCCAACGGCCCCATCGACATGGCCTTCGGCCCGGACGGCGACATGTTCCTGCTGGAATACGACGCCAACAGCCTCTATCAAGTGCAATACACCGGAGCCTGCAAGATGGACGGGACCGTGGGGGTGGGCTCCCTACCCGGGCGGGCCCCGAGGGCCTCCGCGCGCAAGCGGCGCCTGATGCCTCCGGAGGCCTACGTGGGGAGGCGGCCGGCGCCCCGGGTCCCCGACGCGGGACAGCCGGGAACTTATCTTATCCGGTAGGGACCCGGAAGGGCTCGACCCGGGTCCCGGAGATGCCCATGGTCACGGGCGCGCTGCGCCCGCCTCCAGGCGTCTGCACCTCTACCAGGCGTCTTCGCCTGCGGTGGCCTGCTCCTTGGCGGAGGCCAGGTTGTCCTCCAATTCCTTGGCGGCGGCGATGTATTCCGCGTTGCGGGCGGTCTTCGTCTTGAAGTGGTCCAGGATGACGTGCAGCTTGTCCTCTGTGAAGGTGAGCTTCATCTGCTTGGTCACCTTGCCCTTGTAGCCCCACTTCTTCATCAGCTCCTCGCTGAGCTCGAAGCAGTCCTCGGGGGCGTAGAAGTTCATCTCCTCGGAGCTGAAGGCGTAGCACAGGTCCATGTCCATGCATTCCGGGGCGGGCGCGCCGCTCTGCTGCAGCTCCATCCACTTGTGGACGTGACGCTTGCGCACCTCGAGGATCTTGTCCAGGCGCATGTAGCCGACGATCAGGAACCTGCCCTTCATGGCTTCGACGGTCCCGTTGTAGCGGGTGCCGAACAGGAAGTAACGGCGGCGGTTCTTCATGGTGGCCAGGCGGGTCTTGGCGTTGGCGCATTGCAGGAATCCGTAGGTGCCGGTCTCGTAGTTGGGCTCCAGCACCTGGAGGCCGTGCTCGTCCACGGGCTCGCGCACCGCCAGGGCGTGCTGGCGCGTGGTATCCAGATGGATGAGCACGCCCTCGCCCTTGCCCCTGTAGTCCTGCCAATTGCCTGTGGTCAACATAAGTCCTCGCCTTCGGGTGAGAGAATGGAGGGAAGGAGGCCGGAACCAGGTTCCTGGATCTCCCCGCTCGCGACTGGAAAGGGAATCAGGTGATGAAGGTCGTCCGGGAACGGCGCGCATGGCCCGCCCCCGGATGGTGCCCCGTCTTCGATGTGGCCCGGCCTGCCACCACCGTCACGTGGGCAGGGATGTTCGTTTTCAAAATCTGCAAACAAACCCCTTGGGCGGTCGTAGAAACCGCCTATGGACATGGAATATACGCGCAAAAAGGGGTCGAGTCAACGGAACTTACGGAATTGGGGCTCTAAAGCTCCGCTTTTTCCGACAGCACGGGATGGCCCAGGAAGATTTCGGCCAGGCGGTCGAAGCCTTCGGTTTGATCCGTGGTGAGGAATCGCTGGGTGCCGTCCCGGGACAGGGCGCCCTCGACTTCGGGATGCCGGAGGAGGTAGTCCGCCAGGCTGGGCGCGACGATGTCCCCCTGGACCAGGATGTCCACATCGGCGGGCAGGCGGGCGCGGATGCGGGGATAGAGCAGGGGATAATGGGTGCAGGCGAGCAGCAGGGCATGGATGCGCGCGCCCCCGGAAGCCCCCGCGTTCCGGGCCGCCAGGGCTTCGGTCTCGCGCCAATACTTGTCGACGTAGTATTCGATGCCGGCGCCTTCCAGCTCGCCGGCCTCCACCATGGGCACCAGCAGCGGGCAGGCCTTCTGGACGAGGCCGAGGCCGGGGGCCAGCTTCTCCAGCTCCAGGGGGAAGCTCATCGATTTCACCGTGCCCTCGGTGGCCCACAGGGCCACGGTGCGGTCCCGGGGGTAGGCCCCCAGGGCTTCCGCGGACGGGCGGATGATGCCGAGCACCTTGCGGTCGGGCCGTTCCCTGGGCAGGTGCTTCTGCTGGATGGTGCGCAGGGCCTTCGCCGACGCGGTGTTGCAGGCGATGATCACCAGCTTGCAGCCGCGATCGAAGAGGAGGTCGAGGCATTCCCGGCTGAAGCGGAGGATGGCCTCGAAGGAGCGGCTGCCGTACGGCGTGCGCGCGTTGTCCCCCAGGTACAGGTAATCGTACTGGGGCAGGGCCGAGCGGATGCTCTTGAAGATGGTGAGTCCGCCGAATCCCGAATCGAAGACGCCTATTTTCATGGTCGGGGGTCCGATTTAGCTACATTATCTGGGTCGGGCCGGCCCGCCCTGGCGGGCCTTCCTGTCGATCATGGATGCCAGCAAGTTAAGAAATTCCTGCATCTGCGGAAATACGCGGCCGTACCTGGAATGCTGCGGCCCCTTCGCCGAGCCGACGGCGGCGCCCGGCTCCCCGCGTTCCGGGGAAGCGGCCCCGCGGGAGGCCGCCGGGGACCTCCGCCATCATCCCCAATTCGCGGAAGGGAAGCTGCAGGAGGAGGGGGACGGCCTGTATTACGGCTTCCGCCATTGACTGCACGAGCTTTCCATGGCCCTGTTCCACCTGCCCGCCCTCTACCAG
>CBILQL010000584.1:0-3636 GCA_966238865.1 uncultured bacterium | reverse complement strand
AACTGGTCGCGAACGGCAACGGGGAGATGGTGGCGAATTTCGACTACTGGTTCACCCAGAGCGACAGCTGGTGGGAGGCCAAATCGCGGAGCCCGCAAGGCGCCCTGGACAAATACAACGAGGCGTTGCGGCTGGCTCCCGGGCATTGCCAGGCGGTGTTCGGCAAGGCCATCGCCTCGGCCACCATGATCACCCAGGACACGCGCATGGACGAGTTCGTCCGCAAGGTCGAGGACGCCAGCCGGGCCGAAGCCGCGCCGGGTGGCGGAAACGCCGAATTCCAGATGGCGTCCACGGGGCTGCCGACGTCCTATGCCGCCCTGTTCAAGACCTCCCCGGAGAAGGCGGCCCCGATGCTCGTCAAGCTCTCCGCCAGTTTGGACGAGGTGGACCCGCCCACCATCAGGGACGTCCAGGAGCTCATCGAAGCGTCCATCATGCCCAGGCTCGACTCCACCATCGCGGCCCTCGAAGTCGTCATGGACTATCCGACGTTCGCCGTGCGTTTCGAAAAGGACGGGGACATCCTGGAAATCGACCGGGGCGAAGTCGGCCCGGCCCTGGCCGGCCTGAAGGTGGCCAAGGCCTATCTCACTTTGGTGGCAGGCTACAATCTCGAGCTCACCCCGGGCGGCGGCTACGGATGGGTCCGGACCCTGGGCGAGCTCGATCAGGAGGACTTCGATCACCTGACCACGGCGCAGACCCGCGCCCTCGACACCCTCACCGGCCTGTTCGAGACCTCCAGCCCCTTCTCCCGCATGAAGCCGGCGTGGAAGCCCCGCATCAACGGCATCCCGGAGCTGCTGCTCTCCGCCGTCGGCGACGCCCAGGAAGGGCTGCAAAGCGCCATCGACGAGGCCCGGAGCGGCGATCCCCAGACCTACGATCTACTGCGCGCCGGCGACGGGGAGGACTCCGACATCGACACCGTGGACCTGCGCAAGGTCATCGATTTCCTGGAGCTTTCCAAGAAATACCTGCAGGGCGAGGTGCCGGTGGAATACGACCGCGGAACCGGCATCCTCCGCGTGAACTTCACCAAGCTCTTCGACATCGACGGCTTCCAGAACCTGCTGCCGTATTTCAAGTTCTATCCCTACGAACAATGGAACGACACCCTGGCGGCCGACACCAGCTGGGGCACCTATCTCGGGTATGATGCCCGCCGCGAACTTCTGTCCCGATCGGGGTACGCTCCCGACCTCATCGACGGGGCGGATGACGGGAGCTGGTACGTGACCACCCAGGATTCCCTGGAATACCTGACCGGCAGCACCTCCTATTCCGTCGTAGCCCGTAAAATCGTGGCCTACTCCTGGGTCGAAAACCCGGCGACCGGATTCACGAGCTACACCACCACCCGCCTGGCCACCTTGGTCTCCGATCCTGCCTCTCCCTGCGATTTCGAATACACCCGCTCGAACCGGGCTTCAGTAGACGGGTCGGGAAACCTGGTCTTCACGCCCGACGCGGGCCAGGGCACCTTCCGCATGGCGGGGTGCAAGGAGGTGAACGGCACCGCGCAATATATCGAATACGTGGATGCGGTGACACGTGGACCGATCTATTTGACGGACGCGGCCGGGAACAGGACATTGACCATCCAGGATTTCGACGGCATCGACTCCCCGGCCGACCTGGCCGGAAAGGTGGTTTTCCCCGATCCGACCTTCGGAGGCGTCTTGCCGGGGCAGACCAACACTACCTTCTGGGAAACCTTGCAGAAGATCGAAAATTCGCCCGGCAGCCGGACACGGCGGGAGTGCCGGGAAACCCTGGATGAAAACGGCTTCTACGATTGGAAATGCACCAACACCCTGCCGTCCAATCCTTCCGACCTGGATTACCTGGAATATTTCCTGAATTGGTCGGATGATGCGTTTTAACAATCCGGGGATTTAACTATCCTTCTGACCCGGGCCGCGGGGCCCGGGAAAGCTCCCGGGGCCCTTCCCCCGGGAACTATGGAACGCACGCCGAAAACCGAATTCTTCCACGTCCTCAAAACGCAGCAATTCGACCGGGTCCTCCTGGACGAGCTTTGCGAGCTGACCACCGCCATCCGCAAATTCGCCAAGACCCGCGAGGGTCTCCTCTATCTCCGTGGCCTCTTGGCCCACAAGCGGGCCATGCTGTATTTCACCCAGCCCTCCACCCGCACCTTCCTGTCCTTCAACAATGCATGCCAGATCCTGGGCATCCAGACCAGCGAGATCCGGGACTCTTCCACCTCCTCGGAGGTCAAGGGGGAGAGCCTGCTGGACAGCTTACGCACCTTCAGTTCCTACGTGGACGTGGTGGTGATGCGCACCAAGGAAGAGGGCCTGGCCGAATCCGCCGCCGACCTCTTCGACCACATCAAGCGCAGGGTGCCCATCATCAACGCCGGGTCGGGCAAGGACCAGCATCCCACCCAGGCCCTCCTCGACATCTACACCCTGGAGCGCAGCTTCGCCCATCGGGGAGGCATCGACGGCAAGACCATCGCCATGATGGGCGACCTCAAGCGCGGCCGCACGGTGCGCTCGCTCTGCTACCTGATGAAGAACTACCGCAGCGTGAAGCTCATCTTCATCGCCCCGGACGACTTCAAGATGGAGGACGACATCAAGGCCCACCTGCAGGCCCATGCCGTCCAGTACGTCGAGACCCAGGACCTGCGCGCCGTGCTTCCGGACCTGGACGCCATCTACATCACCCGCATCCAGGACGAGCATGACAAGGCCGGGGAGAGCAAGAAGGTGGACTACGGCCCGTATACGCTGGGCGTGGATCACCTGCCCGCCATGAAGAAGGACGCGGTCATCATGCACCCCCTGCCGCGCCGGGACGAGATCCATCCCGACGTGGACGCCGATCCCCGCGCCAAGTACTGGCGCCAGGAGCGCAACGGCATGTGGATGCGCGTGGCCATCTTCGTGAAGCAGTTCAAGATCGATCACCTGATCATGCACGGGCATCTGCTGGATTGAAGGGCGGAGCGACGATTCCCGCGCGCTTCCAGCCCGTCGTCCCGCTGCCTGGGCTCGCGGCCTCCGCCGCCGCCCTCGTGGAGGGGCCGTTCTTCACCCTGTCGCCGGAATAACTGGTCGATAGTTCCCGGTTCCGGAGGCTCATCGGTCAAACCTTGACCTCCGGCTCCCGCTTGCGCGATTCGTGGGAGAATCCAGCCGCTCCTATTCCCGATTTCGGCCATTACATCCTGGAACGGATATTGCGTCCTATTATCGGACCCCGCGGCACCGGATGGGGTGGAGGTGAATCGCATGCGCATGGGAAGGATAAGGGTATGGATCCTCGGCGGAAGCATCGCATGGTTCGCGGCGGTTGGCGCCTGGGGCCAGACGAGCTGGCAAACCACCAAGACCACGGTCGGGGGATTCAATTCCGGAGCTTGCGGCCTGGAGCGGGCCGAGCTCCGGGTGAAGGTCTTTCCGGCCTACCTCGAGATGGAAGAGGACCTGGAGATCAGCGCGAACGGGGTGGTGGATCCGGGAAACGATCCCGGCACCCTGGAGATCACAGGCAACTTCCGGCTGCCGGAAGGCGCCGCCATCACCGGGGCCCTGCTCTGGGACGGGGAGCGGGTGCTGGAGGCCACCGGGCGGGTGCTGGACGCGCACGGCGGAGGCA
>CBILQL010000583.1:0-3639 GCA_966238865.1 uncultured bacterium | reverse complement strand
AGTACGTGGTGGTCGGCGTGAGGGTAATCGGGGCCGCATTCACCGCCGCGCAAGCCGCGAGGGAGAGCATCCCGATCATAGCAATGTTTCTGTTCTGCATGTTCAACCTTTGTTTTTGTAACCGTAACGTATTATGGTTGCCGGGAATATAGGCAAACTCCGGGCCAATTCGGAGGAACGAAAAATCTCGAATTTGGCGGCTTCCAAGGGGGAAGACCTTCGGTTCTGGAAAAACCCCCGACTTTTGTCGGAAATCTTTACACCGGATGCCGTGCCCTTCAGGCCGGCTGCGCAGACAGGTAACTTTCGAGGACCTGTACGATCCGCTCCCCGGCCTTGCCGTCCCAGCCTTCCGGGACGGTCCCCCGCTTCCACTTCCCCGCCAGGATGCGGTCCACGGCGTCGAGGATGCGGGCGGGGTCGGTGCCTACCACCTCGTTAGTGCCCACGGCCGCCGTGACGGGGCGCTCGGTGGTCTCGCGGATAGTCACGCAGGGCACCCCCAGCGCCGTGGTCTCCTCCTGGAGCCCGCCCGAATCGGTGAGCACGAAGCGCGCGTTGGCGCTCAGCTTCAGGGTCTGGTGGTAGTCGGTGGGTTCGCGCTGGTAGAGGTTCGCCAGGCCCCGCAAGCGATCGGAGTATCCCAGCCTCCCGATCATCGCGGTAGTGCGCGGGTGGGCGGGGAATACGACGCGGATCCGCTCCTGGATTTTCGTCACCGCGCCGAGCAAGCGGCCCAGGGTCTCCGGATCATCCACGTTGGAAGGCCGGTGCATGGTGAGCAGGCAATAGCCGCCGGGGCGCACCCCGCCTCATCGAGCACGCCGCTCCGCTCGGCGGCGGCCCGGTTCTGGTGCAGGGTGTCGATCATGACGTTCCCGGCGTGATGGATGCTGCTCTCCGGCGCCCCGGACCGCCGCAGATTCTCGTTTCCCTCGGGTTCGGTGGTGAAGAAGAGATCGCAGATGGAATCCGTGACGATGCGGTTGATCTCCTCCGGCATCCGCATGTCGCCGGACCGTAGACCCGCTTCCACGTGGGCCACCGGGATCCAGAGCTTCTTGGCGGAGATTGCGCAGGCCATGGTGGAGTTCACGTCCCCGACCACGACGACGATGCGCGGCCTCTCCCGCAGGCAGACCTTCTCGAACTCCACCATGACGCGGGCGGTCTGCTCGGCATGGCTCCCGGATCCCACGCCCAGATCCACGTCCGGGTGCGGGATGCCCAACACGTCGAAGAACGACTTGGACATCTTCTCGTCGTAATGCTGGCCGGTGTGCACCAGGAACGGCTTGAGACGCCCGGATTTCCTGATGGCAGCCATGATGGGCGCGATCTTCATGAAGTTGGGGCGGGCACCGCACACCACCATGACATCGACTCGTGACATCGCGGCTCCTTTCGGGACCTGGGGGCGGTCTGAAAAATAGTCAAATCAGGCATCGGTCCCTTTTCCATTGCCTCCTGCGACCCGGAAGGTTTTCTTCAGGACGAAGGCCTCCTTCCGGACGGAGGCCGCGTTTCCGACGAGGCCGCGCATGCTCAAGCTCGCCTTCCCCGCCGGTCGCCCCGGCCGCGTCCTCTGCCTGGGGGCCCATTGCGACGACATCGAGATCGGCTGCGGAGGCGCCCTGATGGGCCTCGCCGCCGGAGGGCTCGCCGAGGCCGCTTGGGTGGTGTTCACCTCGGACAGCCGGCGCGCGGCCGAGACCCGCGCCGGCGCGGAGCTGTTCCTGTCCGGGGCCGGCCGCCGGTCCGTGACCGTCCACAACTTCCGGGACGGCTACCTGCCCGAGGACTGGTCCGACGTCAAGGAGGCCATGGAGCGCGTGAAGCGCGACTTCGAACCGGACCTCGTCTTCACCCATTACCGGCAGGACATGCACCAGGATCACCGCCTCGTATCCGAACTCACGTGGAACACCTTCCGCGATCACCTCATCCTGGAGTACGAGATCCCGAAATACGAGGGGGATCTCGGCCACCCCAACGTCTTCTTCCCCCTGGACGAAGCCCAGGCCCGCCGGAAGGCCGCCGGCATCCTGGCCTGCTATCCCTCCCAGGCCGGCAAGACCTGGATGGACGAGCAGGCCTTCCTCTCCCTGCTGCGGCTGCGCGGCATGGAATGCAACGCCCCCGGCCGTTACGCCGAGGCGTTCCACTGCCGCAAGCTGGTTGTATGAGGCGCCGGCGTTGCGCAGCGGACCCGGAATAGCTTTTTTCAAGTCTGGCCGGTCCCCCCGGCCCGCAACCGCGCAAGGGAATCTGAAAGAGGGAACGTATGGCCACGGCTTCGTGCCGGTACTGCCGGGCACCGTTACAGTCCGTTTTCGTCGACCTGGGGCTGTCCCCGCTCTGCCAGAGCCAGGTGGAGCCGCAGGCCCTCGACGCCGGCGAGGAGTTCTTCCCGCTCAAGACGTTCATCTGCGACGCCTGCAAGCTGGTGCAGCTGCCCGCGCACGTGGGACCGGAGCGCATCTTCGGAGGCGAGTACCCCTACTTCTCCTCCTACGTGGACACCCTGCTCCGCCAGGCCGAGGCATACGCGGACATGGCGATCTCCCGCTTCGCGCTGGGCCCGGGCAGCAAGGTGGTGGAGGTGGCCAGCAACGACGGCTACCTGCTCCAGTTCTTCGCCGGCAAGGGCATCCCGGTGCTCGGCGTGGAGCCGGCCGCCAACGTGGCCCGCGCCGCGTCCGACAAGGGCATCCCAACCGTGGTGCGGTTCTTCGGGACCGACACGGCCCGGATGCTGGCCGCCGAGGGCGGCATGGCCGACCTGCTCCTCGGCAACAACGTGCTGCCGCACGTGCCCGACCTGCACGATTTCGTGGGCGGCCTGCGCATCCTGCTCAAGCCGGACGGGGTCGTCACCCTGGATTTCCAGCACCTCCTGCGCATGATGGAGGGACTGCAGTTCGACACCATCTACCAGGAGCATTTCTCCTACCTGAGCTTCGCCTGCGTGCAGCGGCTGCTGGCCGATCACGGCCTCGCCGTCTTCGACGTGGAGCGGCTTCCCACCCACGGCGGCTCCCTGCGCGTGTTCGCGCGCCATGCCGCCGCCGCCGCGGGCACAACGCCCTCGGCGCGCGTGTCCGAGACCCTCGAGGAGGAGGCGGCCGCCGGCCTCGGAAGCATGGAGGCCTACGCCGGCTTCGCCGAGCGGGTGCGGGAATGCAAGCGCTCCTTGCTGGAGCTGCTGATCGACGCCAAGCGGGCGGGCAAGTCCATCGCCGGGTACGGCGCGGCCGGGAAGACAAACACCTTGCTCAACTACTGCGGCATCCGCACCGACTTCCTCGACTACGTCGTGGACCGGAACCCGCACAAGCAGGGCCGCAGCCTGCCCGGGACGCGCATCCCCATCCTGGACCCCGCGCGCCTCCGCGAAACGCGCCCGGACTACCTGTTCGTGGGGCCCTGGAACCTGGCGGAGGAAATCATGGAGCAGACCGCCTACATCCGTGGATGGGGCGGGAAGTGGATCATCCCCATCCCCTCGGCGAGGGTGGTGGACTGACATGGAGGGGCGGCGATGAAAGTGGTGCTGTTCTGCGGGGGCCTGGGGATGCGCCTGCGCGAGTATTCGGAGAACGTCCCCAAGCCCATGGTGCCCATCGGATACCGGCCCAT
>CBILQL010000582.1:0-3647 GCA_966238865.1 uncultured bacterium | reverse complement strand
CCGCAAGCTCACCTGGTGCAATGCCGGCCACGTGGCCCAGTACCTGCTGCAATACCCACCGCCCCCCGCCGGGCCGGCCAGGGAGGATGGCCGGGGCAGCCAGATCCTCCCCCGCCCCGTCCTGGAGGAGATGGCGTCCCAGGGGCTGGTCCTGGGCATCTTCCCGGATACCTTCATCAAGGACGCCTCCCTGGACCTGGCGCCGGAAGCCCGCCTGTTCCTGTTCACCGACGGGATCACCGAGGCCCACGGCGAAGGCGGGAAGATGTTCGGCCACGAGCCCATCCGGGATCTGGCCATGAACCTGCGCGACCAGCATCCCGCCGCCGTCATCGACGAGCTGATGAAGGCGCGCCAGGCCTTCCTGGGGGCCCAGGCCGGGACAGGTCCGGGGGACCCGGGCCGGAAGGAGCCTTCCCGCACCCTGGACGAATTGTCCGACGACGCCACTCTCGTTATCTTGGACTTGTGAAACCCGCCCCGCCCCGCCTGATCCGACCCTTCCCGGAATGGGACGGACGGGTGCGGGCCTTCTTCTCCACCCGCAAGGGAGGCTTCAGCCGCGGGGCCTTTGCCGGCCTGAACCTGGGCTTCCGCTCCGGGGACGATCCGGTGGAGGTGAACGCCAACTGGGCCCTGGCCCTGGCCAGCGAGGGCCTGGAGGGCCGCACCCTGGTGCTGCCGCGCATGGTCCACGGAGACACCGCCGTCGACGCGGACGCCTTCGCCGCCGAGCTGGAGGCCGCCGGGGTCCCGGAAGAGGCCATGGTGCGCCTGGAGCCGGAGGGCGCCGACGCCGTGTACTCCCGCTCCCGCAACCGGGTCCTGGCCGTGACCATGGCCGACTGCCTCACGGCGCTGATCTTCGATCCCGGCCGGGGAACGGTGGCCGCCGTGCATGCCGGCTGGCGCGGGACCCGCTCCCGCATCCTGGCCAAGACCCTCGCGGCGCTGGCCTATTCCGACGCCATCGTGCCGGCCGAAACCCTGGTGGCCTTCGGCCCCTGCCTGCGGCCCGCATCCCTGGAGGTCGGCGACGAGGTGGCCTCCCAGTTGGACCCCGCCTTTGTCCGCCGGGACGGATCCCGCCGGTTCTTCGACATGCCGGGAAGCAACCGCGCCCAGGCCCTGGACGCGGGCATCCCGGAGGGAAATCTCCGCGACATGGGCGGGGACACGCTCACCGACCCCGACGCGTACTTCTCCTACCGCCGTGACGGCTCCGCTTCGGGCCGCCTGGCGGCGGTGATCGCCCTGGTGTGAGGCAAGCGGCCCATAAGCCGCCTCTTTTCACCCATCCACCCCCCGCAGATTACTATCTCTTTAGCCGAGCCGGTTGCCTGGGAAGTTACTGGCGGCCCGGTATCCTTCAAGGAGGAAGCATGCGAAGCATCGGAATGAAGACTTTCGGACTGCTGGCCGCGGCAGCGGCGTATTCCCACGCCATCTTCGGCATCGGCGGGCAATGGGCCCCGGCCCCGGGGTTGGAGGTGAAGTCCAGCAGCGGCGCCATCGCCGGCACACCCGTCACCCTCAACCAGGGCGGCGTGGACGGCCTGAACGGCATAGGGCTCAAGCTCTGGATCGACTTCCTCCCCTTCGTGGACATCGAGCTCACCTCCAACGTCCAGTATGGATATTATGACCTCTCCTTCGCCCAAGGCACCGATACCGTGGACGTGGATTTCGACCTGGACGTGCCGTTCGTGGATGAGAAGCCCGCCTACGCCCGCATCCTCTCCGACGTGTCCGTGCTCTATCCGTTCCTCAAACTGCCCCCGGGCATCTCCATCGTGAAGCTCTACGCCGGCGCCGGCATGACCCACGTGCTCTCCACCGCGGTGGCCAACCAGGGCTTCGTCAACAAGGCGGTGGCCAAGGCCAATGCCAGCACCCCCGGGTCCGCCACCACAGCCGAGGGCGTGGGCGATGCCGTCGCCAAGGCAATCGTGGACGAGGGCCTCAATAGCGGCATCGGCTTCCACATCGTGGCCGGCGCCAAGGCCAAGCCCCCGATCATCCCCATCTCGGTCTTCGCCAACGTGAAGTACCACTTCCTCAACGACATGCCGAGCGGCGTCGACGAGTCGAGCATGACGCTGGAACTCGGCGGTGCGTTCGGATTTTGAGTATTTCATAAACGGAAACCCTGCCTAACGCGCTTCGCGCGAAAGACAGGGTTTCTCGACCACTCTCCAAGGCCGCTGAACGCGGCCTCGGAGCTCCCACCTTACTGGAACCGGATTGGCAGGTAACCGAAGGCGTTCGGGTTATCGCCGCCTTTGCACCGCCCCTATGTCAGACTTGCCCGTGCGGTTTCCCTCAGGCCGCGACGAACGACTCCCTGTAAGCGCCGGTTGACCCGCCCTGGGTAGGCCCCGGGCGTCCATCCAAATTCCATCGGCCTTTAACAGGTGCGGGCTGTCACCGTAGCACAATGGTTCTAGATAGGTGGGAGCCCGCAGCCCGCGCATGCGGGCGAGGAGAGTCGGCGAGAAAAAATCCCTTTCCCACCCTTACGGGTGGGCCCCAAAACCAACTAGCCGTCTTCGGCATTGGGATTTTTTCCGTTCAAAAAACGACCTACCGCCGTGTCGGCGCGGCTTCCAGGGCGCGGACCATGAGGACGTGCCGCGGCAGGACCATCGCCCGGCCTTTGACCCGCAGGGCGCCGGTGATCTCGTCGAGCATGGCCTGGGTGCACAGGCATTTGCCCATCTGGCGGGGGGTGCGGCCCCACAGGCTGACGCGCGGCTGCTCGTTCCACAGGGTCTCGAGCACCCATTCGAGCTCGGGCACGGCGATGACGGCGCGCTCCAGGTCGGTGGCCAGGCGGCTCACGAGATTGGAGCTCAGCTCCACCTCGTGGAGCAGGGCCGGGAAGGACCAGCTCTCCTCGAGCTCGCGGCCGATGTATTCCTCCCAACGCACCAGCGCCTGCAGGTAGGACTCGCTGGGGATGGGCATGTCCACGCAGAAGTCCATCCAATGGGCGTGGGACCACATCTTCTTCTCGAGGGTGAAGGCGGAGAGGCCGTTGGGGCATAGGCGCAGGCAGGTGAGGCTGCGGGCGCGCAGCTCGTTGCCGCTGAAATAGGTGGGCGCGGTGAGCAGCACGGCCTCGGCCACGTTGACGTTGATGGAGCGCAGGGGGGCGCGGTGCACCTGCAGGAAGCAGCCGTCCTTGGACGGCTTCATGGGCGGGGACCACCAGCTGAGGTAGTCGTTGGGGCTGTACAGGAATTCCTTGCCGCTGCCCAGGTCGCGGCCGTAGAAGCGGACCCGGTCCTCGTGCATGCCCATGAACTCGACCAGGGCGGTCTCGGCCTCGTCCAGGCGGGCTGCGAGCACCTCCTCGAGCTGGCTGGAGAACTCGGTCTCCTTCAGGTAGGCCTCCAGGATGCTGCCCTCCTGATGGGAGGCCTCGTGGAGATAGTAGGAGAGGAAGCGGCCGAAGGTGGCGGGATAGTCGTTGGCGGGGTAGGACCAATGGTACCCCCGGGCCTCGAGCGGGCCGCTGAACGCGGCGCGGTGCTTCTTCTCCTCGAAACGGTCGGGCTGGGTCATGGCGAAGGTGCTGAGCTTCTGCCATTCCAGGCCCAGCAGGTTGGCCTGCTGCGATACGGGGAAGCGGTATTTTCGCTTCA
>CBILQL010000581.1:0-3654 GCA_966238865.1 uncultured bacterium | reverse complement strand
CGTCGAGGCGACCCGATTGGAAGCGGGGGAGGACCATATCCTCATCCTCCGGGCGGATGGTAGTCTATGGGGATCGGGAGCCAACCTCTTCGGACAGCTCGGCGTGCCGGGCAAGGAAGCGAAGTCGGCGCCGGTGTCTATCGATGCACGGAAGTGGAAAAAGATTTCGGCCGGAACCTTCTATTCCTTCGGGATTCTCGAGGACGGCAGCCTATGGGCTTTCGGTAGGAATTCATCCGGGCAGCTCGGAAAGAACAACCGGGTCAGCCTGGCCAGTCCCAAGCGCGTGGGGAGCCATCTCTGGCTGGATGTCGCCGCGGGGTATACCGCCACGGTGGCGGTGCGCAGCGACAGCACCCTGCGGGTCTGGGGAGGTTGGGAAAAGGCGGAGGGGGGATCACCCTTGCGAGGGAAGGATGGGCTTTCCCGGATGCTGGCTCCGGGAGCTTGGAAGTCCGTGGCCATGGGCGGAAGCCATGCCCTTGCCATTCGCGGCGACGGCAGCCTCTGGGCGGTCGGAGACAATGAAGGCGGACAGACGGGATGCGGATCGAAGGCTTTGTACATGGCCATGTGCCAGGTGGACTCGTCCCGGTGGTCCGCCGTTTCGGCAGGCGAGAATTTCAGCCTGGGCATCCGCGAGCAAGGCACCTTGTGGAGCTGGGGCGGGAACAGCCATTCGCAATTGGGTCGGGGGGCCGCATCGATCCGCGAGGAGATGGGCCAGGTGGGGACCGACCGTTGGAAATCGGTTTCCGCGGGCGGATTTCACGTGCTGGCCATGAAGGAAGACGGGTCGCTCTGGGCCTGGGGAGCCGGCAATGAGGGCGCCCTGGGTCTCGGGTCCCTCGAGAATAAGAGCGTGCCCGCTCCGGTGGGCGAAGGGGCCTGGGTGGCCGTGGCCGCCGGGCATAAGTTCAGCGTGGGATTGCGCGCCGATGAGGCCGCCTTGCTTTGGGGCAACCTGGAATTCCGCCGGGAGCCGGGAGCGCCGCCGGTTCCGATTGCCTTGACTCCATTCCCGATGGACCCGGCGGCACCCATGCCCATGCCGGTCCTGCCGCAGGTTACGCCACCGGTCGCGAAGGTAGCTCCGCCTGCGGCGGATACCCTGGGTCCGCGGAAGGATAGCGCGATGGCGTCTGCGACCCAGGTTGTTCCACCCGCCTCTCCATCGCCGGGATCACAACCCCCGGGAGGTTTGGCCGCCGGGGTCTTGGCCATTCCGGAACCGGGGGCTGGAACCGGAGCCGGCGCATCGGCAACGACCGCTGCGATCACCGCGACCACCGCTGCGACCACCGCTGCGACCACCGCTGCGACCGGGGGGACCGCCACGGGGGCGGTTGCCACTGGGGTTGCGTCCACGGGTGCGGCGGCCACCGGTGCCGGTACGACGGGCGCCACAGCGACCGCCGGGACAGCCGCCTCGGCAGCCTCAGCAGGGGCTTCGACCTCCCTATTGCAATCCTCCCTGGGGTGGTTGGCGGCCCACCCGGTCTGGGCCATCGCCGGCGGCGCGGCCCTGGTCGTGGGGGGCGCGGCCGTGACCACGGCCATCCTCGCCGACGGGCCCGAGACAAGTTCCGAGCCCGATTTGGGGACACCCCCGGCGGATCCCGTCCGGAAGGAGGCCCCATGAGCCGCTTTCGCCTGCCCGCATCCGCCTTCCGCGCCGCCGCCTGCCTCGCCGCTTTCGCCTGTTCCGACGTTCTCGCCCAGGGCGCGCGCGGGCCGACCCGCATCCAGGGGGGCGGCGACTTCATCATGGTCATCACCGGGGATGGTAATCTGTACGGTACGGGGAGCAATACCTACCACCGTCTCGGCCTCGGGCATCTGGAGGAACACCTGTATTTCCGGCGCACCGTGCCTCCGGCCTCGTGGCGGCATATCGCCACATGCATCCAGGGCACCATGGGCATCCGCTCGGACAGCACCCTATGGGCCTGGGGACGCAATCTCAATTACAGCCTGGGAACCGGGACAATGGACAATGTCCCTTCCATGGTCCGCATCGGAACGGCCAAATGGAAAACCGTGAGCATGCCCAAGAACGCCGAACGCGGGTTCGGCATCCAGGCGGACGGAACCCTCTGGGCCTGGGGGGAAAACACCAATGGAACCCTGGGACTTGGCGACAATACGGCCCGGCAGGCGCCGACCCAGGTGGGCACCGACACCTGGCTGGATGTTTCGGCCGGGTACGACCATGTCCTGCTCATCCGGCACGATAGCACCTTGTGGGCGATAGGTCCCCGCATCGGCGACGGGACCACGACCAACCATACCGCACCCGTCCAGGTGGGAACCGCCAGGTGGCTGCAGGCCGCGGCGGGTTACGGTTTCAGCCTCGGCATCCGGGCCGACAGCACCCTCTGGTCCTGGGGGACCAATGGCAACGGCGAACTCGGATTGGGCCACGAGACCAATACCCTCGCACCCCAGCAGGTCGGGACCGCCAAGTGGCGCAAGATTGCCTCTCCGCTTTTCCACAACTCCATCGCCCTCCGTGCCGACAGCACCCTGTGGACCTGGGGCCGGAATACCGGCAACCTGGCCTTGGGAGAGGAATCGACCAACCACTTCAACACCCCACAGCAGGTGACGGCGCCCGCGAAGTGGCGCGACGTGGGCTGCGGCACCCAGAGCTGCGTGGGCCTCTCGGATACGGGGCAGTACTATGGGTGGGGAACCAGTTCCCAGGGCCAGGTCGGCGACGGAGCCGACGTGCGGCGCAATTCGCCGGTGCCGATCTTCATTCCGGGCGGACCCGTCCAGACCTTGACCGTCAATGCGCCGTCCTCGATGGTGGCGGGTGACCCATCGGATACCTTGACGGCGACGGCAAGCTCCGGCCTCGCCGTGCAGTACTACAGTTCGGACACCACGGTGCTCAAGATCGCGGCGGGTCGCATCCAGCCCGTCAATGCGGGGACCGCGAACCTGGTAGCGGTGCAGGCGGGAAGCCGGGATTATCGGGATGTCTTCGTGAGCCTGGCTGTGGAGGTGAAGGGGCCGGTGGACTTGCCGGCCGGCGGGGTTCCGGATTTTCCCATCACCATGATGGGTTTCGATAAAAACGCCCTGATCCTCACCCCGGATGGCAAGATGTATGTCAATGGGTCCTCGCAAGGACCTTCCGGAGGCGCTTTCCGGCTCCCTACCACCAATCCGTATGCCATATCCAATCCGGAAGATTATTTCCTGCCCGCCACCGATGCGGGACCGTGGAAACATGTCGTCACCAATGAGTCGGCGCCTGCGGGCATGGCTCTCAAGACCGATGGCACCCTCTGGGGATGGGGTACGAACCGCGACTGGATCTTCGGCACGGACAGTGTGCTGAGCCTGCCTGCATTCACGCGCCTGGGGTCGGAGAAATGGCGCAGCGTCATCCTGAATCCGGACTGGAATGGCGCCATGGCCGTCCGTGCGGACAGCACCTTATGGGGATGGGGAAAGCAGGAGATCAGTTTCGACGGAACCAACAAAAAGGAATACAAGACTCCCGTCCAGGTGGGAAGCGCGAAATGGAGTCAGGTTTCCTATTCAGGCGACCATGCCCTGGCCATCCAACCCGACGGCTCGCTTTGGGCCTGGGGGTCGAATGGATTCGGGGAGTTGGGTACGGAAATCGGGCAGGAATATCTC
>CBILQL010000580.1:0-3659 GCA_966238865.1 uncultured bacterium | reverse complement strand
CCAGCAGCGCGGCCAGCGCCGCGGAGCTGCCGCTGGCGTAGTAGTCCTGCAGCATGGCCTTCCGGGCCTTCAGCCGGGACTGAAGCTCCGACCTTTCGCCGTCCAGGTTTCGGGTAGTCAGGTTGCGATCCAGGAGGACACCCAATCCCTCCAGGCCGGAGATGAAGCTGTCCGCCAGGCTGGTCGGCAGGCGCAATTCCAGGGAGGACTTGGTCCGGCGCGAGAACCATCCGCCAAGGGATTCGGTGCGCAGGACCAGTTCATCGGCCACCTTCCCGGCCTCCTCCACCTGGAGCACCGCCGAGAAGGTGATGGAAGCGCCCGGTTGCCTGGCGGCGGCGGTATCGGCGCCTCCGCTGCTGTCGGCGGCAGCGGCGGTATCCGCGGCAGCGTCGAAATCTGGCATCGGCGGATTCGGAGCGCCTGAAACGGCCATGGGCATGGACAAGGCAATGGCGATGGCCAGGGCGTTAGGCAAGGCCAACGCCGGAAGCCGGTGCAGTCCCGCGATCGTCCTCACTCCGGCCTCATTTCGATTTCCTCTCCACCTCGGCGAGGATGGCGGGCAGCAGCTTGGCGTATTCCGCCTCGTCGGGGAAATAGATTTCCGCGAGGTCCAGCACGTTGCCTCGGGCCCTCACGCCGACCAGATAGAAATAGGGCTTGGGCCCGAAGGATTGGAAGCTGCAGAACTGGAAGTCGCCGGCCCGATGGGTGACCGTCACCTTGTAGCCGTCCTTCAGGCGCACCCGGATGGCTTCCATCCAGAAGCGGCTATCGCCGAGGATATCGACATCCACGTCGGAACCCCAGAACTCCGAACCCTGGGAGCTCGTCATGCGGCGGGGATGCCAGAACTTGGATCGCACCATGCCGGCCGGCGTCTCGAAGAAGGTGGTGCCGAGGCGCCGGAAGCGCCTGTCCTGGAACGGGTTGAGGGCATGGATCCAGCGGAAGTCGGAAATTTCGGTCCGGGCGCCGCCCGTCCCGGCCATCGGGGAATGCAGCCGCACCGAGATCCGGATGGAGGCGAAACGGGCGTTCTGGACCAGTTCCCGGCGGCGCGATTCCAGCACCTCGCGCTCCTCGCGGAGCCGCTTCAGTTCCCGGAGCAGGCGGAGCTTCTGGGCCTCGGTCTTGGCTTTCTGCACCAGGGCTTCCAGCCGCTCCAGGGTCGACTCCACCACCCGCAGGCGCTGTTCCGTGTCCTGGAACGCCTCGGTGATATCCTCGGCTTCCTGGCTGTACTCGACAACCTCGGCCAGTCGCATGAGGCGGACGAACAGCGAATCGAAGTTTTCCGCGGGAACGCGTAGGGCGACGAAGCCGGAGGATCGCTGCTCCAGGTATCCGCCCGCCGCCTTGACCACGGCGACGGCGCTGTCCAGCACCTTGTCGGGCTCGGTGGACCGCAGGGTGGCCCGGCCCGAATAATGCACCTGCCGCTTGGGAGCGGGCTGGCCGCCCTGGGCCTGTGCATATACGGGCGGTACAGGCTTGCCGTAAGAGGCCGATTTCGTTGCCGAGAGCGGGGAGGATTTGCTGCTGCGCTGCACGGCAGGCGCGCTTTCGATATCGGCTGCATATCCGGTAACCGGTCTGTCCAGCCATCCCACGTTATCGACCTGGTTCAAGGCCTCTACCCGAGCGTCCTCCGCCTCCGCTGCATGTCGATTTTGATATTTGCTCGGCTTGGAGCATCCCGCGAGGAAACAGATGACTGTCAGCAAGAGAGCGCAGTCCTTGGCGACGCCGGACACGGAACCGGACCACGGCAGCGCCGGGAAACCGGGATGTCGGAGGAACGGCCTCAGCATGTGCAAATAGTAACAAAGTCCCGGCGCTGCCCAGCCGGGTAGCCGGCGCGTGGCTGGCGCCGGCATGGGCCGATCAGTAACCGGCGGGGATTTCCAGGTGCAGCCCGGTGCGGACGTCCTTCCAGTAACGGATCATCTTCTCCTTGATTCCCTCCGCGGAGGCTCCCTTCAGGGCTTCCTGCATCGGCCCCACCTCCACCAGGCGGTTGCCCGAACCGCCGCATTCCACCAGGCCCACGGGCCCTCCGGAATAGATGAGATTGCAGAAGTTGAAGGAGCAGCGGACGAAATGTCTCCCGGAAATGGAGACGTTTTCGGAGATGAACTCACGCTCCTGGACGATTTCCAGCCCCGGTTCCGGCCGCAAGGTGTTTTCCTCGCCGCCCCCGGCACTGCCCGCCTGGCTATCCGATCCTTCCGAGTTTTCCATCAGGGAAATCCCCTTTCCCGCACCGCGCGGCCATACTCCTTGGCCCCCGCCACCGCTTCCCGCCGAAGCGACGCGAAGGCTTTCGCGAAGGGAGGCGGGGGTCCGGCCCCCAGTCCCAGCATATCATGCAGGACCAGCACCTGGCCATCCGTGCCCTTCCCCGCCCCGATGCCGATGGTGACGGCGGGGACGCGCCGGGTGATTTCCGCGGCCAGGGCGAAGTCCATGTGCTCGAGCACCATGGCGAAGGCCCCTGCCCGCGCCACCTCGTCTGCCGATCGCAGCAGTTCGTCCCGTTCTTCCGGCGTCCGTCCCACCTGTTTGAAGGACTTGGCCGTCTGGGGCAGGAGGCCCAGATGGCCCGTGACCGGGATGCCCTCCGACACCATGGCGGCTATCTCCTCCCGCCGGGCGCCCTCGAGCTTCACGCTGTGGGCACCGAGGTCCAGGAACCGGCGCCCATTGGCCACAGCCAGGGAAGGATTGGCATAGGATCCATAGGGCATATCGGCCATGATATGGGTCCGGCGCGCCCCGCGCGCCACCGCGGACACGAACAGGCACATCACGTCCATGTTCACGTCCCGGGTGGAGGGCAGGCCCAGCACCACGTTGGCCAGGCTGTCCCCGACCAGGATCACGTCGACGCCGGCCTCTTCCATCACCTGGGCGAACGGAAAATCGTAGGTGGTGGCCACCACCAGGGGCTCCCGCTTGAATCGTTGGAAATCCGCGGCCGGAATCATGTCTCTAAAATAGTAAAGGGGGCAGGCCGGCGGGTCCGGCGGGAACGCGGGAAGGCTGGAAGCCGGCGAGCAGGTCCCGGGGGCCGCTCACCTGGGCGGCGTCCAGGCCCAGCAGGGTCGCGAAGAAGCGATGGATCTCCCCGGGATCCGCGAAACGGCTCCGGAGCGCCCGCAGGGTGACGGTTTCCGGCGCGCCGGCCTCGCCGCGGGACAACGTGGACTTGGAGAGCTTGCCGCCTTCCGCATCGACGATCAATCCGTGATGGAGGAACGCGGCGGAAAGGAAGCCCCCGGCTCCGAGGCGGCCGGCCAGGGCAAGCTGGATGCCGGTGGACGGCAGGAGATCCATCCCGCGCACCACCGCCCGGATCCCCAGGTCCTCGTCATCGACGACGGAGGCCAGCTGGTATGCCGGATCCCCGTTCCGCTGCCTGATTACCGCGTCTCCGAAATCCCGGCCCGGCTCCAGGCGTAACCTGCCGGCTACGAGATCGCCGGCTTCGACGATTTCGCCTTCCGGCAGGCGCATGCGCAGGGCGGTCCCCGGGGCGTCGAGGGGCAGGCCGCGATCCCGGCAGGTGCCCGGATAGACGCCCGGCCTGCCGGAGGCCTCCGCGTCCCGCCGGATGCGCTCGCGGCTGCAATCGCAGGCGTAGAGCAGGGGCC
>CBILQL010000579.1:0-3676 GCA_966238865.1 uncultured bacterium | reverse complement strand
GTCGACAAGGTTTCCCGGAAGGAGTACAGCGTCGTCTTCATGGACTGCCTGATGCCGGTCATGGATGGCTTCGAGGCGACCCGCTGCATCCGCAAGCTGGAAATCCCCTCCCGGCCGTTCATCATCGCCATGACCGCGAATACGGGCTCCGAGCACCGGAAGCAATGCCTCGACGCCGGGATGGACGATTTCATCCCCAAGCCGGTGATGGTCGGCGAGGTCGAGGCCACCCTGAGGAAGCACCTGGACGGGGACCGGAAGCGCGCTTCCTAGAGGACCGGTCGCTGGAGGACCAGGCGCCGGGCGCCGGCATGCCGGACGGGAGATGGAGCCATGCAAGGTATGTCACCGGTTTCCCAAATACAATGTTTCCGCCGTTTTACAGCTGACCTCGTTTATTAGATTTGCTCCCGGTGGTGGGGGGAAACGTCCGGGAAAGGCCGGATTCCCGTAAATGGAGGCGATTCATGCGCATGCCAGCAAGCATCATTCTACCTGTTTTCCTGTTTTCACTCGCCTCTTCCCAGACAATCCATGTGCGCGGCAGAATCACCAACGGCTCCAACCAGGCGATCCCGGGCGCCACCGTGGAATTGCTGCGTGCGAAGCAAAAGGATACCTCCGGGGCCGACGGCATGTACTCCCTGGGCGGAAGCACCGGCGTTTCCCGGCCCGAAGCTCTCCGGCCCGGTGCGGACGCTTTCGGCGGCATCCGCCTGGATCGGGGCGCGCTGGTCCTGGACATCGCCAAGGCCGCTCCCATCCGGATCGAGATCTATGACGCGAAGGGTTCGCTCCTGGACAAGGAGTCGATCGCGGAGGCGGCCGCGGGCAGCTACCGGTTCGGCCTGCCCGGACAGGCCCCTTCCGGCAGCCTGCTGATCGTGAAAGCCTCCATCGGCGGGGAGTCGAAGACCATCCCCTACTTCGCGCCTTCCCTGGCCAGGACGGAGGCGGGCGCGGCCCGGCTTTCCTCCCCCGGAGCCGGAACCGTGCTGACGAAGGTCGCCGCCGTCGTGGACACCCTCAAGGTCACCGCGGCGGGATATGCGGCGAAACGGGTGGAGATCTCCGCCTACGATACGACGGTGAACGTGACCCTGAGCGCATCGCAGGACCGCTGGGGCGGGCCGGGGAATCCTCCGGGCACCAGCGCCGGATGCGGCAGGCCGCTCGACGTCCTGAAGTCGGGGAAACGGACCATCTCGATCAACGGCGCCCAGCGGGTATTCATCATCGACATCCCCGCCGATTACAAACCGAACAATCCCTACCGGCTGTTCTTCTGCTTCCATTGGTTCGGCGGATCGGCCGACAGTATCGCCAGCGGCCAGGTGGAGTTCGCCCGAGGCAGCGGCCCCGACTACGCCTATTACGGCCTGAAGCGCCATGCCACCCTGGCGAACGCCCCGGCCATCTTCATCGCGCCGCAAGGCAACAACAACGGGTGGGGCGGAGGGGAGGCGGATCACGCCTTCTTCGACGGCATGCTGGCCTCGGCCAAGAACAACCTCTGCATCGATACCACCCGCGTCTTCTCGACCGGTTTCAGCTTCGGGAGCATGTTCACCTATTCGCTCACGACCAACCATCAGAAGCAGCTCCGCGCCGGCGTCGGCATCGCGCCGGCCAACTGGAACATCTGGCTCCCCAATCCCCTGCCCCGGGACCCCATCGCCTGGATGCAGACGACCGGGATGAGCGACGGATCCTGCAAATGGATCAACGACGCCTCCAAGCAGGAGGGGGCGAAATTCATCGGCTTGCAGCGCGGCGTGGACAACGGCTGCAACCCTCTCGCCGACATCCCCACGGCGGCTATCGGCAGCAAGACACACCTGTGCCATGACTTCACGGGCTGCAAGGAAGGCTATCCCGTGAAGGTATGCACCTTCGACGGCGCCCATATCGCCAACGTCGGCGACGGCGGGACCTCCAACGCGGGCAAGGACAGCTGGATCCCCGTGGAATCCTGGAAATTCTTCTCGCAATTCTAGCGGGGAGCCGCCATGCCCCACGACGTCTACCTCGAATCCGGCGCCAAGCGCGTCTTCGCCTGCGCCGTCGACTGGCCGGGCTGGTGCCGCAGCGGCCCCGACGAGGCTTCCGCCCTCGAGGACCTGCTGGCCTACGGCCCGCGCTACGCCGCCGTGATCCGCCCGGGCCGGCTCGGCTTCAAGGCTCCCTCCCGGGTCGGGGAATTCCGGGTAGTGGAACGCCTCAAGGGCAACGCCACCACGGATTTCGGCGCCCCGGGGGTCATCGCCGCTTGCGATAAGGAGCCCGCCGAGGCCGGCGATTACGCGCGCCTGGTGAAGGTCCTGCGCCTCGCCTGGCGCGCCTTCGATGCCGCACAGCGCGAGGCGGAGGGTAAGGCCCTCCGCAAAGGGCCGCGGGGCGGGGGCCGGGAGCTCGACGCCATCCTCCGCCACGTGGTCGAGGCCGAGCAGGGCTATCTCAACGCGTTCGGCTGGAAACCGGGGCGGTCCGTCGGGAACGCCGATCCGATAGCGGCGAGCCGCGAGGCCATCCTCGCGGGGCTGCAGGCCTCGAAGCGTGGGGAGATTGCCCCCCGGGGTCCGCGGGGCGGGCACCGGTGGCCGGCCCGCTACTTCGTGCGGCGGGTGGCCTGGCATGCCATCGCCCATGCCTGGGAGATCGAGCGGCGTTCCAGCCCCGGTGAGGGGTGAACCCGCCGTCGGGATGCGGCATCCCCCCGCACCCGCGGGATGCGACATTCCACCGCCTTCGCGCATCCAAACCCAGTGGCGGCCGCCCTCTGGCGGCTCCGCCGGGGCCAGCGGAATTCCTCGCTGCCCATCCCTCCGGGAGGTCCGATGTTCCATGCAACCGTTTCCATGCCCAAGCGGGCGGCCGGGACCCTCGTCCCGCTCTCCTTGATGGCCGCCGTCGGCCTGCTGGGTGGCTGCCAGCTCACCGACGACAGCCGGGCCGAGAACGCGCCGAAGAAGAATTCCTTCGCCATCGCGGCGGCGATTACGAACTCGAACTTCACCGACGGCTCCGGCAGGATCAAGATCCGGGTGAAGACCTGCGATCCCACCGGGAGCGCCACCACCAATTGCGCCTATTGCACCGCCGACGAGGGTTGGGCGCGCATCGGCGGCGGGGCGAACATCCTGAACGAATCGACCCCGGGCGCCATGCTCCAGGCGTCGTTTCCCAGCCCGAACAGCTTCGCGACGGCGAACGCCTTCGGATGCACCGGAGCCGCGACCCCGGGATACGACATGACCTGGGTGGCGCGCGCCTCCGGTGCGTCGCACCAATTGCAGGCCTATGTCATCCAGATGCAGCTCGTCGACGCCCAGGGACAGTCCTTCAAGCCCTCGGTGTCCATCGGCATCGACAACGTGACCGGCGCCGTGAACCCCCCCGCCGAGTATTCCGTCCTGTCGCCGAGCGGCGGATATGCTTCGAACCAGATCCTGGTCGGCGGCGGAGCCTATCTGTTCACAGCCATCCCTTCCAACGATGTCACGGCGCCGACCAGTTCCTACCTGGTGGAATCGCGACCGGTGGATACCCAGGACGGCCGGCTCTGGAAGGCCAGCGCCCGCTCCCGGATCTCCCCTGCCGCCGACGAGCCTCTCAAGTCCTATGCCATCCTCGCGGATAGATGCCCGTCGCAATGGAGCGGGGACTGCTTCACCAC
>CBILQL010000578.1:0-3701 GCA_966238865.1 uncultured bacterium | reverse complement strand
GAATCCGGTTCCTGATGGACCACGAGATAAGTGTCTCCAAGGTATGCCCTTCCTTCGGCCCCTTTGCAATCAACGCACCGAAGGTGCGGGGCGCAATTCAATCCCGTTCAAGGAAAGGAATATCGGGACAGCCTGCGCCTCGTTTCCGGCACGTAAACCATCATCCGCGCTTATTTCGGTGGGGGCAAAAAATCCCACGGGTATGATATTCAGGGCGCCCGGGTTTCGTCTCAAGCGACAGGCTATTGGCGATTGCCGGGCTGGGGTCCTTAAGATTTGCTCCCAGCCCGCGAGTGGGAGCTTCCGGCCTTCCGACTTTGACGGTGATGCTTTCCTCGCCAACAGATTGGCTCGGTACGCCTCGGTTCTCGCCTATGCCGCGAGTGAGGGCATCGGGCCTGCCGGGCTTCGCTGCGGCGGCATCAACGGCCATCATTGCCGACATCAATCCCATTGCAGCTATATAGGCGGTTGTTTTCATCGGATCCTGGTTTCGAGGTGGCTTGGCCCACCCGCTGGTATCCCATGAAAGCAAGCCGGATGCCATATCTTCCTGCGTCGATGCGGGGTTGATTTGCCAATCAGCCCCTTTTCCAACCAAGACCTTCAAGAGCCCGCGCCAACATGACCATGACCACGCCAACATGGCAAAAGGATATCTTCGCATTGGGTCAATTCCTGGCCGGGTCACTGAATACCCGCCAATCCTTTTCGCTCACGATGGTTCTCTTTCCCTACAGACGGCCAGGTAAATCGCCGCCGCTCCTATCCAGCCTACCGAGAAAATGATATGTGCAGTAAGGGCCAACCTGCGGATGCGGGGGCCCATCAACCTCGATGTCTATCCTCGGAATGAGGGAGGCTTCGCCTGGTCCTTAGTCACACGCTTCTCTATCCCCATCGCCTTTTCAAGGCCTGCCCAGGAGTATATAAATCGCGATTCCGCCCATGAGCAACCAGCAGATCCAATACAGGAGAAGCGACCAGAAGGGGCGCGGAGCCAAAGTTCCGTCTCGCTCCATCCGCCGCATATCCCACATTCCGAAAGCATGCATGGCTCCGCCCAGGAAGAGGAGAGGAAGACCCAGCCCGGAAAGGTATCGGGCCAACACGATACCGATACCGGCCCCGAGGACTCCGGCACCCAATGCCGAGGTCAATTGGGCGAATCGTTCACGGGATGATTTGGTTTGCATGGATACCTCCTCCTTATCCTGAAAGCAAATCCAGTTCCAGCGTTTCGGATATCGAAGGCGTCATTTCCCGGTGACCGGAGTACGTAAATACGTAAATTCTTGACGGGATTTTCGATTTCTGGCTACTTCGGTCAACCGCGAAGAGCAGAGATCCATCTCCACCCACATCAGCCTAAAGCCTTGATTTTATTAGCGTTGCGAACCAAAAACAAAAAACCCGACCTTCCTCTCGGAAAGCCGGGTCTTTTAAGTTGGTCGGGATGGCGGGATTCGAACCCACGACCACCTGAACCCCATTCAGGTACTCTACCAGACTGAGCCACATCCCGATGCGGCTTGCGCCGCCGACCGCGGCCTGCCCGAGGGCCCGCCGCAGTCCAATGACTTCAGGAGGCGTTAATCTACCTAAAATCGGCGGATTTTGTCAATGGCTCCCCCGGCTCGTTTTTCCCGGCACCCGGAATTAATTTTTCCCGCTGGCCGGAGGACGAACCGGTCCCATGCGGCCCGCGCCGCCCGGACGATCTCCGGGACAGGGCCCTTCCAGCAAAGGAATCCAACGTGTCCATCAGCGCACTCGAGAAGCACCGCAAGCAATACCAGCCCAAACTGCCGCCCTCCCTCCGCCAGGGTATCGCCAAGGTCAAGGTGGTGGAAGGCAAGGCCGCCGAACCGGTCAAGGACAAGGTCGCCATCAAGCAGGCCTTCCCCCTCACCTACGGCATGCCGCTCGTCTCCTTCCAGTCCGGGGATGCCGGCGAGAGCAAACCCCTCAAGGTGGGCGTGGTGCTTTCCGGCGGACAGGCGCCCGGCGGACACAATGTCATCGCGGGCATTTTCGACAGCATCCGCGCCATCCATCCCAAGAGCGAGGTGTACGGTTTCCAGGGCGGGCCCAGCGGCCTGGAGAAGGGCAAGTACGAGGTGATCTCGGACGCCAAGATGGACGCCTTCCGCAACACCGGCGGCTTCGACATCATCGGGTCCGGCCGCACCAAGCTCGAGACCCCGGAGCAGTTCGATCGCTGCATCGAGGTGATCAAGCGCCTGGAGCTCTCCGCCGTGGTCATCATCGGCGGCGACGACTCCAACACCAACGCCGCCATCCTGGCCGAATACGTGAAGGGCAAGGGCCTCCCCACCTCGGTGATCGGGGTGCCCAAGACCATCGACGGCGATCTCAAGAACGAGCATATCCCCGTGTCCTTCGGCTTCGACACCGCCGTGAAGACCTACAGCGAGCTCATCGGCAACATCGCCCGGGACGCCTCCTCCGCCAAGAAGTACTGGCATTTCATCAAGCTGATGGGCCGCTCCGCCAGCCACATCGCCCTGGAGGCGGGCCTCCAAACCCAGGCCAACGTGGTCCTCGTCTCGGAAGAGGTGGAGAAGAAGGGGCTCAGCCTCGAGCAGATCGTCGCCGACATCGCCCGCGTGGTCAAGGCCCGCGCCGAGGCCGGCAAGAACTACGGCCTGGTGCTCATCCCCGAGGGCCTCATCGAGTTCATCCCCTCGGTGAAGAACCTCATCGCCACCCTCAACGACGAGCTGGCCCACAAGGCGGAGGAGTTCGGCAAGCTGGCCACCCCGGAAGCCAAGATCGACGCCATGGCCGGATGGCTGGCCACCAAGGGCCTGGGGAAGGTCGCGGCCGAAGTCGGCCCCCATTCCACCTTCACCTCCCTGCCCAAGTCCATCCAGCTGCAGCTCCTGCTGGACCGGGACCCCCACGGCAACGTGCAGGTCTCCCTCATCGACACCGACGCCCTGCTGGCCGAGCTGGTGGCCCAGAAGCTGAAGGCCGACCCGTCCTACAAGGGCAAGTTCGCCAGCCAGCGGCATTTCTTCGGCTATGAAGGCCGCGCCGCGGCGCCCTCCAACTTCGACGCCGACTACTGCTACAGCCTCGGCAGCGTGGCCGCCCTGCTCATCCGCAGCGGCCGAACCGGCTACATGGCCTCGATCCGCAACATTTCCAAAGGTGTGGACCAATGGCAGGCCGGCGGCATCCCCATCACCATGCTCTTCAACATGGAGCAGAGGCATGGAAAGCAGAAGCCGGTGATCCAGAAGGCGCTGGTGGATCTCCAGGGACCTGCCATGAAGGCCCTCGAGGCGGGGCGGTCCAAGTGGGAGGTCGAGGACGCCTTCGTCTATCCCGGCCCCATCCAGTACTTCGGCCCTTCTGAGGTCTGCGACGCCATCACCAAGACCCTGGCCCTGGAGCAGGGTTGATTCCCAAAGACCGGAGGGGCGGCCCTCCGGTCCAATAAGTCCGCTTCCATCTTAGAGTTATCCGAGTGGACCTCGGGTGAATTCACAGGATTTCAACATTTCCTGTTGATATCTTGTGCAGATCTGGATATATTCGTAGCAGTTCGCGATGAAATGCCCATTCTGTACCTGTGAAGAAGACAAGGTGGTGGATTCCCGCAGCAGTCGGGAAGGCAAAGCCATCCGTCGTCGCCGGGAGTGCCTGAGCTGCGGACAGCGCTATACGACCTA
>CBILQL010000577.1:0-3705 GCA_966238865.1 uncultured bacterium | reverse complement strand
GGTGATGGCGCCGGGCTTCCTGAAGAAGGCGTTATACCCGAGCGAAACCCATACATCCGTCAGGGTGCCGGCTTTGCCTGGGAAGGAAAAGGCCTGTTCGGACACCCAGACCTCGCCGTCGACCATATTCTCGGAAGCCTTGCCGGAAAGGGACCAGCCCACATTGTTCTGATAGGTCATTCCGGGTCCGAAGGTGTCATAGACGGTGAATTTCTTCCCGGCCGAATCGGGATCAGGATCGGTATTGCAGCCCATGGCCAGAATACCGGCTAAAGCCCCAAGCACCCGAATCATCGCTTTCATTCGTTCCCCATTTCCCAGCGCACCAGCGCATGTTCCGGCCGAAGCCCCGCGGCTGCCGCGAGTTTCGGCGCCGGCGCGGCCCCGAACACGGCGGTCATGCTCCTGCCGTAGCGATCGAACCTGAGCAGCAGGGTATCGCCGCGGACTTCCGGCACGATGCCGTGGAATTCCAGCTTCTGCGCCGCGCCCACCGCGATTTCCGATTCCGGGATCGCCAGGGAATCGAGGTTGCGCCAATGCCTGGCATAGGTTTCGGCCCGCGACGCGAACCTTTCGAAGGCGAGGATGAATACCGGCAGGCCTTGCGCGAAGAAACCGAAATCGGTAGAGCTGATTGCGGCCAACGCTGTGCTTGCCGTTTCGAGCGTGCCGGCGATGGTGGCATCGGAGAGACGGGAGATGTCCGCCTGGGAATATCCCAACGCGCCGTAGGCCCGGGAAAGCTCCTTCTTGATCCGGGCGGAATCGGGGGCATAGAGGACGCCGAGGATTCTTCCCGCATCCCGGTCCTGGCGGACGGAAACATCGCATTGCGCCAGGGATGCGAAGCAGGCTTCGCGCAGAGCCGGATCGGAGCGGGCCGCCTCGAAGCCGATTTCGCATCGCGAAGCGTCTCCGTTCGTCGCGGGATTTTCCTGGCAGGCGAAGGACGCGAATACGGCCAAGGCCAATAGGGTTCGTTGCAAGGTCATGCGGTGCGCGTCGCACAGGGATAGGGTACCCCTGCCCGGGCCAGGAAAGCTAATAAAAGCCGATGGACAAGGGGACCCCGGGCATTCCGGGCGCATGCCGGGGCTCCCCGGCATGCGCCCCCGATCACTTGCCTTTCGCCGGCTTCTTGGGGACCAGCTGCTCCAGGTAGTCTATTTCCTCCGTCAGGGTGGCGAAGGCCGTGAGGGTTTTCGTCTTGGCATCCCGCACGCCCCGATTGTAGAAAATCGGTCCGATTTCCCGCTCGATGAAGTCGAGGAACATACCGGCCGCCAATTCGCCGATCTCCTCGTCGCGCTCCTCCCGGAAATACGCGATGATCTTGTGGATGATCTGGGCCCGGTCTTCTTTCGTTTGCGGATCTTTCACGTGGCCTCCTCCGCTCAATAATAGCTCGAAACCAGGTTGCTTGCGCCCCGCACGCCGGATTCCCGCGACGCGAATCCGCCTTCGATCCAATCGCCTTTTTGCGTATGTTACAAGGCAAACCGAGAGGTCCCGATTCCATGACTGCCCGCCTGTTCCCGCCCGCGTTCTCCTTGCTCTCCCTGCTCTGCATCCTGATGCCGGAAACCGTCCGTTCCGCATCCTCCTCATCCTCCTCATCCTCCGCAACGCCGGCCGCTCCCGTCGGAGCCGTCACCCCGGTCGGAGCCATGCGGGAGGTGATGTGGGGCGGCCGGATGGAAGCCGTCCTCGACCTCGACACCATTGCCGATCGCAAGCACCTGTACGGTCTGGGGCCGCTGGACAGCTTGCGGGGGGAACTCCTCGTCGCGGACGGGAAGGCCTTCCGATCCACGGTCCGGCCCGACGGCCGGATGCAGGTCGAAGAAACCTTCGCCTCCAAGGCTCCCTTTTTCGTCTATGCCCGCGTGCGCAAATGGCGCCGGGTGGAATTGCCGGACACCCTCCTCTCGCTTCCGACCCTGGAACCCATCCTCAATCGATCCGCCGGATGCCGGGAGCGCCCCTGCGCGTTCCGGCTGGCGGGAAAGGTCCGCGAGGCGGGGATCCACGTGGTCGACCTGGCTCCCGGCGCCCGGGTGGCTTCGCCCGCCGATGCCCATGCGGGGAACAAGAGCTTCGATCTGAAGGATGCGAAGGTCGAAATGGTCGGGTTCTTCTCGACCAGGCACCAGGGCGTGTTCACCCACCATGACAGCTACCTGCATGCCCACCTGCTCACCGCGGACCGGAAGATGATGGGCCACGCGGATCGGGCCGGGTTCCGGGGCGGTGAGGTGGAGCTTTTCGTCGCCGAGGAGTGAGCGGATCCTCTACGCCGCCGCGCCGACGCTTTCCAGCGCCATCTCCTTGTTCACCATCATGCCCGCCGTCGTGCCCGACGCCACGGCGTTGGCGACCGTCCGCATGGCGGTGGAATTGTCTCCGCAGGCATACACGCCCGGCAGCGTGGTCCTCTGCATCGGGTCCACCTTGAGATAGCCCTCCGGGGTCGTCTCGCATCCCAGGGACGCGGGAATGGGACAGTGCTGGACGAAGGGGGCGCGGGTGTACAAGGCGGCAAGCGGCGCCTCGGAGCCGTCCAGCAACCGGAGCGCGCGCAGGCTGCCCTTGTCATGCTCCAGGCTCCCGATGGGAGTCTCCACGATCCCGATGCCCCGCTCCGCGAGTGTGGCCGCCTGGGCGCGCGAGAACGACGCGGGCCCGTTCGTGAACACGGTGAGATCCCCGGTCCAGTTCCGCAGGAGGAGCGCGAATTCATATCCCCCGTCCCCGTTGCCGAGGAAGCCGGTGGGCCGGTTCCTCACCTCGTACCCATGGCAATACGGGCAGTGCAGGACCGAGATGCCCCAGCAGGCGGCGAAGCCCGGGATGTCGGGCAGGATGTCCCGGATGCCGGTGGCGAAGACCAGCTTCCGGGCGGTGTAGGCTTCTCCCGTCCCGGTGCGGATCCGGAAGCCTTGGGGGTCGCGCGAGCCTTCCACCGCGGTCCCGGACAGGAACCGCACGGTTTCGTAGCGCTCCACCTGCCGCCGGCCCAGGGCCGCGATTTCAGCGGGTGTCTTCCCGTCCTGGGTGAGGAAGTTGTGGGAGTAGGGCGTCTGCCGGTTGCACGGCTTCCCGCCGTCGAGGATGAGGACCCGCCGGAGGGCGCGGCCCAGGGCCATGCCGGCCGCGAGCCCCGAGTAGCTGCCTCCGACGATGAGGACGTCGTATGCGTTCTGCATGGGTCGCCTCTAGTTCCGGCTGCCGGCGGCTTGCGGCGCGAACAGGCCGAGGACCCGGTCCACGAAAGGGACGCCGACGAAGACGACCAGCGGCACCAGGCCGAGGGTCAGCACCAGGGTCCTCAGGTACAGGGGCAGCGCCGAGAGGGGCCCCCCGAGGAGGTGCAGGCTGAGAGTCAGGGCGGGATAGATGACCACCCAGATTTTCAGGGAGGCTTTCAGGCGGGCTATCGTTCTCATGGTTCACTCCATTTTTGGGTTCAAGTTTCGTGATAGTCATAACCTACACCCGATCGGCATGATGCGGTAGACGCACGGAATGCATTTCATCCGTGCATGGAACGCCATGTCATGCTAGATTTCCCGCTATGACGGCACCGGACCTCAACCTGCTCCTCACCCTGGACGCGCTGCTCCTGGAAGGCAGCGTCGCGCTCGCGGCGCGGCAGCTGCGGCTCAGCCCGTCGGCGATGAGCCGCTCGCTCGCGCGGCTGCG
>CBILQL010000576.1:0-3742 GCA_966238865.1 uncultured bacterium | reverse complement strand
CCCGGCTCGTCGCCGCCATCCGCCGCCACCGTCCCCGGGTGATCCTCACCCACAACGTCGAGGAGACCCATCCCGACCATGCCGCCGCCGCCCGCCTCGTGAAGCGGGCCGCGTATCTTGCCGGGCTGGCGAAATATCCGCTGCCCGGGAACCCTTTCCGGCCCGCGCGCATCTTCCATTTCGTGGGAGAGTTCCTGGCCGAGCCCGGCTTCTGCGTGGACATCAGCGACCACTGGAACGGCAAGCTCGAGGCCGTGCTCTGCTACGCGAGCCAGTTCCACGCTTCCGCCGCGGACGCGGCCGGCAAGGGCCGCCGGGGGCGCGCCGCCGGCCGGGCCGGAGGGGCGGGCCGCGGGTTCGGCCCGGGCACCGACCTGTCCACGCCGGCCTTCCTGGAGAACCTGGAGGCGCGCAACCGCTTCTGGGGCATCCGCATCAAGCGGCGCTACGCCGAGGCCTTCGTCTGCGAGGAGCTGCCCGAGATCGACGACATCACCGCCCTGGGCGGGGAAAGGTTCGCATGAGGATCGGCATCACCTGCTATCCCACCTACGGAGGCAGCGGCGTGCTGGCCTCGGAGCTGGGCCGGCTCCTGGCCAAGCGCGGGCACGAGGTGCATTTCATCACCTCCACCATCCCCTACCGCCTGCAGCGGGACTTCCAGGAGCGCATCTACTTCCACACCGTGGACATGGATCCCTATCCGGTCTTCGAGTATCCGCCCTACGACCTGGCCCTCGCCTCCAAGATGAAGGACGTGTTCCTCGCCGAGAAGCTGGACCTGCTGCACGTCCATTACGCCATCCCGCACGCCGTATGCGCCCTCCTGGCCTCGAAGCTGGTGGCCCCGCGCAAGATGCCGATAGTCACGACGCTGCACGGCACCGACATCACTTTGGTGGGCCAGGAGAAGAGCTTCTACGACATCACCCGCTACAGCATCGATCAGAGCACCGTGGTCACCGCCGTCTCCGACTACCTCAAGCAGCGCACCGAGGCGGTGTTCCTGCCTGCGAACCCGGTGCACCGGGTGCACAACTTCGTGGACATGGATCTCTTCCGCCCCGCGGCATTCGCCTGCCACCGCGGCAGCTTCGCCCGGCCGGATCAGGTGGTGTACCTGCACGTCTCGAACTTCCGCCCGGTGAAGCGGGTCGGCGACGTGGTGCGCATCTTCGCCGAGGCGCGCAGGCGCGTGGACGGCGTGCTGCTGCTGGTGGGGGAGGGGCCGTCGCTGCGCGAGGCCCGGGAGCTGTCCGAGTCCCTGGGCGTCTCCGAGCACGTCCGCTTCCTGGGCAAGCAGCTCGACGTGGCCGGGGTGCTGTCCGCCTCGGACGTGCTGCTCTTCCCCTCCGAGGAGGAGAGCTTCGGCTTGGCCCCTTTGGAGGCCATGGCCTGCGAGGTCCCGGTGGTGGCCACCAGCTCCGGCGGCATCCCCGAGGTGGTGCGCCACGGCGAATGCGGGTACCTGGGGCGGGTCGGGGACGTGAAGTCGCTGTCCGCCTACGCCGCCGAGCTGGGGCTGTCCAAGGAGCTGCGCGCGCGGATGGGGAAGGCGGGCCGGAAGATCGCCGAGGAGCGCTTCCACCCCGACGTCATCCTGCCCCAGTACGAGGCGCTCTACCAGGATGCGGTGGCGCGGGCCTGACGGCCTGCCGTCGACCCGCCTTCCCCCGCCTCCCGGGCGGCTAGCGCGGCACCGTGGGCGGAATCGCGGTCACATGGACCATGGGCGATCGCGGGCTGTTGGCCGTGCTGTTGTCCATGAAGATGATGATGTAGTACCGGAACTGGTATGCGACCGTGTCTTCCCACGGGTATTGCCCGCCATAGACGCCCGCGCTCATGCCGGTGGGCTGGAATCCGTAGGGGTCGGGCCTGGGAGTCCGGCTGTAGACGGTGTCGAGATAGACCGTGTCCGTGAGAAAATACCTGAGTGCGTTCCCGCTCATCACGTTGGCATCCGAGGCTTCCCGGAAGAGGGCGTAGGTGAACGGGTCCTTGGACCGCGTCCGGTTCCAGGTCACGCGGATGGAACCGTCGGTCAGGGCCTCGGCCCGGATGCCCGAGGGGCGCGGCGGGCCTATATAGAAGGGCTCGATGACCTCGGCAAGGGTGTCCGTCCGCCCCGAGACGATTTCCACCACGCGGAATTCCGGGATGTAGTACGAATCCGGATCGGCCACCGCCACGCGGATCCGGTAGACCCCTTCCGCCATGTGGGTGAGCGCGAAGCGGCCGGACGAATCCACGTTCACGTAGATGTCCGTGCCTATCACCTGGACCAGCGCGAGGCGGGGGCTGTCCAGGGGCTCGAGCCGGATCCGGCCGATCAGGGCGCCGGGCGCCTTCAGGGTGTCGGTCCCGGCATCGAAGCCCGCCCGATCCGTGACGGACATCGAGTCGCGGAAGGCGCGGCTGCCGGCCTTCTCGGCGAGCGCGTTGTAGGTGCCCTCCGCCAGGTTCCGGAAGCGGTAGCGGCCCCGCGCATCCGTCCGGACCATGGCCACGGGCGCCGAGTCCGGGCCGGGCACGGCGTCGGACGCGAAAAGCGACACGCGGACGTCGGCCTGGGGCGAGCCGTCGGGTGTCACCAGGATGCCGGTCAATTCGTTGGGGACCTCCGAGCCGGTCATGCACCCCGCCAGGACGGCCAGGGCGAGCGCGGCCAGGGCGGCCGGGCGCCGGAAGCGGAGGCGGGAACGGCGGCGGAGGCCGGGAAGCAGGCGGTGGACGGACTCAGTGCTTTGCCGCATGGGGAACCTCTATGGGACGTGACATTGGAAAGACCTGGAAATTGCACTGGTAGACGCGGTTGCGGCCGGAATCCTGCTCGGAAAGGGCGAGCAGGCGCTTGCGCAGGCCCGCGATCTCCTCGCTGGCCTTGCGGAAGGTCTCCGGGGAAAAGGTCAGGGTCAGGGCGGAGAAATCCCGCTCCTCCTTGCCGTAGCGCTGCAGCGCCTCCAGGGCCCGCTCGATGAAGGCCTGCTGGATGCGCGCCCAGGGCAGCGTCTTCGGGCCCGCATCCTTCACGACCACGGCGCTTTTCGGCTTCCACCGTCCCGACGGCGTCTCCGAAACCAGGCCCAGCCTGGCCATGAGCAGGAGGCTCTTGCGCGCCTGCTTGGGCAGGATGGGGGGCTCCAGGGTTTTCGCCAGGGCGGCGAAGTCCCCTTCGAACGGGAGGAGCATGAGGAGTTCGCGCAAGGCCGCATGGTACCACTCCCCGTAGAACTCGAATTGCGCGGCGACGACCGGCTCGGGCTTGGAACCCCGGAAGGCCAGGATGCGGCCCAGGGCATCGGTCTTCCCCCGCAGCGAATCCGACTGCTCGAGCTCTACCAGGAGGCGGAAGTACTCGGCTTCCGCCTCCTTGAGCCGGAACAGGGCGGCGATCGGGCGGATATGCTTCGGGCTCATCCCCAGGCGGTTTTCGATGACGTCGGAGAACCAGCCGGCCGATTTGGCCCCGATGCGCCCGTTGATGAATCGGTGGGAGAACCTGCTGTCCCGGGTTTTCCTGTGGAGGTAGGCATCCCGCAGGTAGGCCCGGAAATCGGTGTAGACGAAAATGTCGGGAGGCAGGGCGTCCATGCCCTCAAGATAGACCGGGGGGCGGGCCGAAGCTCGCCGCTCTGGCAAAAATCGCTCTTTCTGCCAGAGCGCCCGGGAATCGCCTATCGGCGGAAGACGCCCCGGCCCATCCGCCTCACCTCCGCGCGGGAGTATTCGAAGGCCAGCT
>CBILQL010000575.1:0-3744 GCA_966238865.1 uncultured bacterium | reverse complement strand
CCGGATAGGCGTCGTTGTGGTAGGCGCAGAACAGGAAAGGATCGGGCGTGGGCCAGGGGAAGCCCAGGGCCCGCGCGTGGAGGACCGGGCCCGGCTCCGCATCCGGCGCGCGGGGTCCCTCGGAAGCTGCATCGTCCATTCCATGAAGATACCAATCGGTGGCACGGATCGAAGGCGGCCCGGGACGATCGGCGGCCGGGACGCGGATAGCCGGGGCGCCCCGCGCCGCTCCGCGGAGCGGCGATTTGCGGAGCGGCGGCGACGAGGTTTGTTTCATATCATGCCGCCGCATCCCGGAAACCGCCGGATCCGGTCCCATCCCAGGCTGCGCCGGCTGGGGATCGGGCTCGCCGTGGCGGCCGCGGCGCTCGTGGCCCTGCGCATCGCCCTCACCCCCCTGCTCGTCCGCTTCGTCAACCAGAAGCTCGACGAGATCCCCGAATACCGGGGCCGCATCGAGGACGTGGACCTCCACCTGCTGCGGGGCGCTTACCGCATCGAGGGCGTCGTCCTCGAGAAGACCTCCGGCAAGGTGCCGGTCCCCTTCTTCAAGGCCCGCTCCGTGGATCTCTCGGTGGCCTGGAAGGCCCTGCTCGAAGGCAGGCTGGACGGCGAGATCGAGGTGCTGGGGCCCGAACTCAACTTCGTCGCCGCCCCGCCCGGTGCCGGCCCGGAAGCGGAGCGCGAACGGGGCCAGACCTCCATCGACGGGAGCTGGACCGACAAGGTGGAGGAGCTCTTCCCCTTCGAGATCGGCCGCTTCCGCATCCGCGAGGGGCAGATCCACTACCGCGACCCCCATCGCAAGCCCAAGGTGGACATCCATATCGACCACCTGGAGGCGGAGGCCACCGGCCTCACCAACGCGAGCGGCCCGGACGACGGCCTGCCCGCGGCGTTCCATGCTGTGGGCCGGGCCATGGGCCACGCGGAGCTGCGGGTGGATATGAACCTGGCCCCGCTCGCCGACACGCCCACCTTCGACCTCAACGCGGAGCTCACCGGCCTGCGCCTGCCCGAACTCAACGATTTCTTCCGGGCCTACGCCAACGTGGACGTGGAGGGCGGGACCTTCGGCCTGTACACCGAAGCCGCCGCCGCGGACGGGCGCTTCAAGGGCTACGTCAAGCCGATCCTGAAGGATCTGCAGGTGCTCGATCTGGAGGACGAGGAGGACGGCCCGCTCAAGCTGCTCTGGGAGGCGGTGGTGGCCGGCGTCACGGAGATCCTGGAGAACCAGCCCGAGGAGCAGGTCGCCACCCGGATCCCCCTGGCCGGCAGCATCGACAATCCGGAGGCCGGCATCTGGCCGACGGTGGGCACCTTGCTGCGCAACGCCTTCCTGGAGGCGCTGCGACCCGGCCTGACCCATTCCATCGGGCTCGGCGACGTGAAGCAGGGCGCCGGAGGGAGGGAGAAGGACAAGGGGAACAGGAAGAAGAAGTAAGCCGGGGCCGAGGGACTGGACGAGGAGTGAGGAAGCCCTTCGGGCCTCCGGCTTATTTGCTCGTCTCGGTGCTCAAAGGCATTCCCAACCGGAATGTCCTTGCTTGGCCTTGAGCCGCCCGAACCGACCGGGCCGATAACGCACTTGCGCGCCGGCCACTTCGCCTCCGGGGCCGAACCCCGGATCCTCGCCGCAATCGCGCCAGGCTGGATGCGGGAGCCGGGGATCCCGGGCCGATGCCAGGTCCTTGACCCGGTTCCGGAGCGCCGGGGCGCCGTCCAGGTAGGCGGCAGCCTTCTGCGCGTCGTATAGGACCAGGGCGAAGGGCGCCTGCGTGTTCGCCGAAAGGCGCGCGAAACTTTCGTCCAGCATCCGCCTTGCCGCGGATTCGACAGGGACGCGCGGCGCGGAAGCGTCGCCGTCGCCGCGCCAATCCGCATGGGCGAACGGCGGGATGAGGGCGCGCGTGTCCAGGAAGGAGAGATGCAGCTCCGTCGGCGCGGCGAGCACCCGGTCCGCGTATGGGAACAGCGCCGACGTCGTCGCCGGCGTCCCTCCCCGGCAGGCGGAAAGCACGATCAGGGCGAAGGGCTTCGCCCCCCCGGCCGGCTCGCCCCCGAAGCGCGCCAGGCCGCGCGCGAAGCCCGCCAGGCTGAATCCCTCCCGGGGCAGGGAACGGGAATAGCCCTGGCCGCCCGACGCGGGAATCTCATGGCCGAAGTAGACGAAAACGCGGACCACGCTGTCCGCCTCTGCTTCGCGCGCCGCGACATCCGGCCCGCCGAACAGGGCCGCCTCGGCGGAAAATGCGGCGTCGGCCCCCGATCCTTCCTTGGAATCGGAGGCGGAGCCTGCACCGGCACGGGCATATCTGCGGGTTTCCACGAGGGCGCCTCCGCGGAAGCGATAGGCCGTCCCGCCGGGGACGGACCACCGGTGCCGCCGCGGTTCCTGGTGGAAGATCAGGACCTCGGCCGCCCGGGCGCCGCGGCCCACCTCCATGGCCTGGGCCAGGGCGTCCCGGTCGGCGAGGCGGCGACGGCCGGCGGAATCGTGGTACACATAGTCCGCGTCGCCGTGGACGACGTAGATGATCCGGGCGCGGATGCCGTCCCCGCGTGGCCGGATGCCGTCCCCGGCGGCGGCCTCCCGGGCCGCAGCGGGCACGGGGTTGCCCGGGCGGGACGGGGAGCAGGCGGCGAGGATCGCGACGGCCAGGGACGCCGCCGCGATCCGCCGCAGGCTCACGTGAGCACGAGCAGGAGCAGGAGGATCACGATCAACGCGCCGGCGCTGATGTAGATGCCTCCGCCGACGGGGGCCTGCTCGAGGTCCTGCTGCATGAAGGCGGCGAAGCGGACGAGTTCGTCGTCTCCGACGGGGGCGAATCCGTCCCGGCCCTCCAGCTCGGCGCGGTAGGACTGGAAGCGGGACCGAAGGGCGCCTAGGGAGGCCCGGTCGGCATCCGACAGCGAGCTTGCTTCCAGCGCCCGGCCCAGCCCCTCGTCCATGCGGACCGCGAAGCGGGACAGGACCTCGCGGCGGGCGGCGGGATTCCCCGCCTGCTCCACGTCGCGGACCATGTCGTTGAGGGCGGATTTGAACCTCTCTTCGAGATAGGTGGCGCCGTCCCTGGCCTGCAAGGGGGACGCGACGGCGCAGAGGCACAAGGCCACGACAGATGCGATTCGAAGTCTAATCAAAACGGCCTCCATTCATGACCCGGCCGGTCAGGACCGGGGTTGCGGTGGGTTTGGCGCGCCACAGGTACATGCCGGGGGCGACGGGCCGGCCGGAGGAATCCTTGCCGTCCCAGAGGCGGTCCGGCGACTCGTCGCCGGTCGCGCGCAGGGAGCGGACCATTCGTCCGTTGCGATCGAAGACCTCCACCGGGGTGCCCGCGGCGAGCCTGGGGGCGAATCCGGCGCGGCCGGCCCGCTGGTTGCCCGGCCTGACTCCCACGGATCCGAGGTCGAAGTCGGCGGTGACCCGGAAGCCGGAGGAGGCCGTGTGGCGCTCGGCGAAGTAGAAATCCAGGGGATAGACCCCTCCGTCCTCCAGCCCCAGGGCTTCGGCCAGGGAATCCATGGACACCGTCACGCTCTGGGTCTGGTGCACTCCGCCCAGGTCCACCACCTTCTTGCCGTTGACGAACACCCAGATGTCGTCGTCGCCCTGGAACTCCATGCGCCGGGACTGGCCCGCCCTGTGCACGATGCTGGCGTGGAACTCCATGGTGAAGCCGTAATTGTGCTGGGAAAGATCCTTGCCGCCGTCCGAAACACCGCTCTGGAGAT
>CBILQL010000574.1:0-3745 GCA_966238865.1 uncultured bacterium | reverse complement strand
GGCGACCACAGCGCGGGGGCCTCCGGGGCGCGGTCGGCGCTCCGCTCCAGCATCTCCTGGATCAGCACGGAATCATTCCCCCGCCCCGGCGCCGACCCGGTCCCGCGCGGCGGGCTCGCCGCCGGGCGCCGCGGATCCGGCGGCGGGAGCCTCCGCCCCGGCGCCGTCCAGGAACAGGTGGTGCAGCAGCTGCAGCGAGACCATGCCCACGAGGCCCATGTCGTCGCGGGCGCTCACGGCGCCGCCCTCGGCCTCGACCTTGCGGATCTTGTCGAAGAGCTGGGCGGCCCCGGCGGGGTCGAAGAAGCCGGAGCGCCGCAGGGCGCCCTCCTCCAGCAGCGAGGACGACAGGCTCTTCTTCTCCCCCAGGAAGCAGGGGCTGATGGGCGCCCGGTAGGGCTGCTTGGGGCGGTTCACGATGGAAGCCGGGATCAGGTCCTTGAAGGCGCGCTTGAGGATGTATTTCTCGGTGAGGCCGTTCAGCTTCCACTTGGGCGGGATGCCGGCGGCGTACTCGATGAGCCGGTGGTCCAGGAACGGGAAGCGTCCTTCCACGCTGCGCCCCATCATCATGCGGTCGCCCTGGCTGGAGAGCAGGTAGCCGGACATGAACAGCATCATCTCCAGGTACTGGGCGCGCGACAGGGGATGCCAGCGCCGGTAGTCCGGATCCAGGTAGGCCTCGAGCTCGGCGTACATGGCCTCGTCGTCCATCTTCGCGCGGAAGTCGGCGGTGAAGAGCTGCTTGGTCTGCGCGGTGTTCGACCAGCGGATGAGGTGGGAATAGAACGGGTGGGAAGTGTCCTCCATCCCCTTGCGGAAGAACATGCGCCAGAACGACTGGGCCCCGGGATTCTTGTTGATGTAGGGGTAGAGGCGCGAAAGCAGCAGGGGGCGGGCCTTGGAGGCGGGCTGCCGCGCCCAGAAGCGCCGCACCTTGTCCTCCTTGAAGATGTTGTACCCGGCGAAGATCTCGTCGGCGCCCTCCCCGGTCAGCACCACCTTGATGCCGGTCTCCCGCACCAACCCGGCCAGGATGTAGAGCGGGGCGGGCGCGGTGCGGATCATGGGCTTCTCGGCGAAACGCACGGTGTCGGCGAAGGCGTCGGCGATGGCGGCGTAGTCGGCCTCGATCACGCGGTGGCGCGTGCCCAGGTGCCGGACCATCTCCTCCTGGTAGGCGCGCTCGTCGTAGGCCCCGTCCCGGAAGGCCACCGAGAAGGTGAGCAGCTCGTGGTTGTGGCGCTGCTTGACGAGGGCGGAGAGGATGGACGAGTCGAGGCCGCCGCTCAGGTAGGCGGCCACCGGCACGTCGGCGCGGAGCTGGAGCTCCACCGCGTCGTGGACGAGCTCCCGCAGGCCCTCGGCGTAGGACTCCAGCGTGCCGCCGGCGGGCTCGCCGGCGTCCGGGAAGCGGTGCTTCCAGTAGCGGGCGCGTTTCCGCCCCTCCGGGGTCACCTCCAGCATCTCGCCGGGTCCGAGCTCCTCGACCCCCCGGAACACGGTGCGCGGCGGCACGGTGACCCAGAAGGTGAAGGCCTGGTTGACGCCCTGGGGATCGATCTCGGGGCGGAGGCCGGGGTGGGCGAAGAGGCTCTTCATCTCCGATCCGAAGAGCAGGGTGCCGTCCGGAAGCGTGGCGTGGAACAGCGGGCGGATGCCCACCCGGTCGCGGGCGAGGATCAGCTTCCTGCGCCTCGCGTCCCATACGGCGATGGCGAACTGGCCGTTCAGCCGGTCCAGGAAGGCGTTGCCCCATTCCTCGTAGCCGTGGACGATTACCTCGGTGTCGCTCCGGGTGCGGAAGCGGTGCCCCCGCTTCTCCAGATCGGCCCGCAGCTCCACGAAATTGAAGATCTCGCCGTTGAACACGGTGCAGACCGAGCCGTCCTCGTTGTAGATGGGCTGGCGCCCCCCGGACAGGTCGATGATGGAGAGGCGACGCTGGCCCAGCCCCAGGGGGCCTTCCTCATGGTAGCCCTCCTCGTCCGGGCCGCGATGCGTGAGGCGGCGGGTCATGGCCCGGAGGACGCCGCCGTCGATCGGCTTGGCGGCGGGGTTCAGGATTCCGGCGATGCCGCACATGGGGGTTGGTGTCCGCTCCGGGCTCGGTTGGTTGGTTTCAGGGCAGGTTGACGAAGAAGGTCCGCCTGCCTCCGGACGTGGCAATATAGGTTCCCGCCGGCAAGGAACGCAAGCGGGTCCCGGGAGCCAGGTTCGCGACGCTGCGGCCGTCCAGGCCCGCCAGCCGGACGCCCGCGCCGTCGCCGGCGAAATCGGGATTCAGCGCGGTCCCGCCCCGGCCGGGCAGCAGGGGCGGCCCGATGGAGGGGCGCCGGGTCCGGACCGGGTCTTGTTTCCCCCGGAAGGCCGGATCGTCGATCTTATAGATGATGCCGTTATACCAGGTCACCACGTAGAGGTTACCCTGGGCGTCGGCGCCCAGGGCGGAGATGTAGTCCGCCGTGTTCCCGATGCGCTGCACGCCGGCGTTCTTGCCCTTGTCGAGCTTCATGACGTATATCTGCCGGAGCTGGTGATCCGCGAAGACGTAGCTGCCGTAGGCCTCCGAAGCGGGGTCGCCGCGGAAGATGTGCCCGCCGATGATGCAGGCGGACGTATCCCTCCCGAAATCCTTCACCGGGGCGACGTAGGCGGACTTGTTGCAGGAGGGATAGTAGGAGGAGCAATCCATGCCCTCCGTCTGCGGCCATCCCAGGTTGTTCCCCGTGGTCACCAGGTTGATCTCCTCCCTGGTCGTCTCGCCCACGTCGGCGAGCCAGAGGTCCCCGGTGACGGCGTCGAAGCTCCAGCGCCAGGGATTGCGGAGGCCGTAGGCCCAGATTTCCTTGAGGACGGTGGCGTCGGTGGAGTTCGCGAAGGGGTTGGTGGGGGGGATGCCGTAGTGCTTGTCCCCTTCCGGCTTGTCCACGTCCAGCCTGACCATCTTGCCCTTGAAGGTCTTTAGGGATTGCGCGGGATCGTACTGCCCGTCTTCGCCGAAGCCGACGTACAGGAAGCCGTCCTTCCCGAACGCCATGTCGCCGCCGTTGTGGTTGGTGCGCAGGCGGCTGTAGGTGATGAGCACCTTGGGGGCGGCGCCGGCGTCCTTGCGCAGGGAGGCGTCGGCGGCGCGCTCCTCCAGCACGCTGGCCCCGGAGGCCGCCACGTAGTAGATGAAATAGCGCCGGTTCTCGGCGAAACGCGGGTGGAAGGCCACGCCCAGGAGGCCCGGCTCGTCGCCGCCCCGGAGCACGTCGATGGCCAAGAATTCCTTCTTCGCGTACCCGGAGCCTTCCTTTTCGAGCAGCCAGATGCGTCCCTTGTCGTTCTGGTTGCCCTGTTCGAGCACCGCGTAGACTCCGGGGAGCCCGGTCACCTCGCCGAACCAGACCGGGTAGCGGAACTTGTTGGCGGCATCCGTGCCGAAGGAGGGGGTAAGCGTAACCTTGGTGGGCAGAGCAGCGCCCGCCGGCCAGGCGAGCGCCATGGCGACAGGGACGAATCGGAGTAACAGGCTGCGTATGCCCATGTCGAAAAACTCCCAGCGAGGAAGTGAGACACATCCCGCCGACGGGATCGTGAAAGCGGTCCCCTGGTGGCGCCGACTTCGCAAAATTATAGCAAAACCGGAGATCGGATGCAGCAATACGGTAAAACTTCGGACCCGGCCGGATTCGGCTTCCACACGGCGCGCCGAATGGTTACAATACGCTTTCCGGTGCCCCCTGCGATTCGGAGCCCC
>CBILQL010000573.1:0-3761 GCA_966238865.1 uncultured bacterium | reverse complement strand
AAGCTGATTCCGACCAGCCCGCAGAAACCAATTCGCGTCGGGCTGGAAGTCGGCTTCGAGGCCGGGATCGGCCAGCACCAGGTCGCCGGGCCGCAAGGCGGGATCCAGGGCGCAGGCGGAACCCAGCAGAAGATAGGCAGACGGGGCCAGGGCGTGATGGAGGGTCTGGCAGGCCAGGGCCGTCTCCACCTTGCCTTGGCCCGAGACCATCAGCCTCCAGGCGGGATGGGACGCGAGGGTCCAGGTCCGGAAGCCGCCCACAGCCTCTTCCCGGAGGGGGAGCAAGGTCCGGAGGGCCTTGAGGGGCAGCGACCTGATAACCGCCAGATCGCCCGCAACGGCTGGTTCGCCCGCAGCTGTGAGCGCGCCCATGGCGGATCGTGAGCTGCCAGGCACCAGGCCCGACAGGAAGGCCGCCATTTCGCTTTGGAAGGGGAAGGCCAGGGCAATCACGCCGGACATGTCAGGAGCGCCCTGGGGCCGGATGGGCAGGTGCGTGCCCGTCTCCGGGCCTTGTCGCAGGAGCCGGCCTCAGGGACCCACCTCGAACAGGGCTTCGATTTCGACCGCGGCGTCCAGGGGCAGGGCGCTCACGCCTACGGCGGCGCGGGCATGCCGGCCGATTTCGCCGTACACGGCCTGGCACAGGTCCGAGGCCCCGTTCAGCACCTTGGGCTGATCGCCGAAGCCGTCGGCGCTCTGGATGAAGCCGCCCAGGCGTATCACGCGCGTGACCTGGTCCGGGGACGCGCCGGCGACGCCGAGGGCGGCCAGGATGTTGAGGAAGCAGAGGCGGGCGGCGTCCTGGGCCTTTTCCAGGTCGAGGTCCCGGCACACCCGGCCCTTGTAAAGGACCTGCCCGTCGCGCATGGGCAGCTGGCCCGCGACGAAAACGAGGTTTCCGGTGCGCACGGCGGGGACATAGGACCCCTGCGGCGCGGGCGTGGGAGGCAGTTGGAATCCGAGCTGGAGGAGGCGGTCCGCGACGGTGCTCATGGCGGAAAAACTAACTTATCTTGAGGGTCGTGGACTATATCGACACCCATTGCCACCTGGATTCCATCCTGTCCAAGCTCGGGATCGCGGATTTCGCGACCTTCCGTGCCCGCCATCTGCCCGCCGATTTCGGGGGGTGCATCACCATTTCCTGCGACCCGGGCAGCATCCCCGCCACCTTGGCCCTGATGGATCAGGAGGGCGTGCATGCCGCCTTCGGCATCCATCCCCATGACGCGAAGGCCTATTCACCGGGCCTGGAAGAGGCGCTCCGCAAGGCCATGGCCGAGCCGCGCACCGTGGCCTGGGGCGAAATCGGGCTCGACTACCATTACACCCTCTCCCCGCCCGGTGTCCAGAAGGACGTCTTCGCGCGGCAAATCCGCGCCGGGGTGGAATGCGGGAAGCCGCTCATCATCCATACCCGGGAGGCGGAGGCGGACACGTTGGACATCCTGGCCCGGGAGGCGCCCGCGGATTGGCGCATCCACGTCCATTGCTTCACCTCGTCGCCGGGAATGGCCGCGAAGCTGCTGGACGCCTTCCCCAATCTCAAGCTCGGCTTCACCGGCATCGTCACCTTCAAGACCGCCGGGGAGCTCCACGAAGTCGTCCGGGCCACCCCCCTCCGGCGCATCCTGCTGGAAACCGACGGTCCCTACCTGGCCCCGGTCCCCCATCGCGGAAAGCCGGCCCATCCCGGGCATATCCCGCTCATCGCGCAGAAGATCGCGGAGCTGAAGGGGGTGAAGGCGGAGGAGGTGTATGCGGCGGCGCGGGAGTCCACGCGGGAGGTCTATGGAATTTGAGCGGTAGACCGGGAACCCTCCGCCCCGGTCCTCCCGGTCACTTGTTGTTGAATTCGACGTCCTCGTCCTTGTACTGGTTTTCCTGGATTTCCTTGTCGATCATCTCCTGCTGGATGCGCTCCTCGACTGTTTTCTGCTCCCATTCCATGAAGCTCTGATCGAGCATCCTGCGCTTCTCGACGATCTCGAAGGCGAGCTCCATCAGCTTCTTGCGCACCTCGTCCTTCTCCTTGATGAGCTTCTCCTCGGTGGGATGCGTTTCCAGGCTGTTGAGGACGATGATGTACTGGGTCTCCAGGCTGTGGCGCTTGTCCTCGAGCCGGGCGATTTCGAGCTGCTCCTGGTTGATGCGGTTGCCGTACTCGGTGAAGGCGCAGGCGGCGATCAGGGGAAGGGAGGCGAGGATGGCGGGACGAAGAAGACGTTCAATACTCGTAGATATCTTCTTCATACCGGAAAAGCTGGATGGGAACCTCGGCCTTGTCCTCTTTGTATTCCAAGGTAATGTCGCCAATCTCGGTGCGCGAGTGGAAACAGGGCATGCCGGACTCCCGGGCCACGGAAAATTGCAGGATGCCCTTCACCGTGCCCGGCTTCCAGGAATATTTGCGGTACTTGCGCGTCTGGGTGCCGGAAAAGAAGAACTGCTCCACCAGCAGGGGGAGCGAATCGGTGCGATGGTACTCCAGCGTATACTCCAGGCAATTGCGCTTGTTCTTGCTGTTGGTGCCGCGGTAGCGGATGCCGTCGAAGCGGGCGGAATCGAGGCTCACGGTCTCGAGAACCTTGTTCACCTCCTGCACCGGCAGGCTCTCGTGGGGGATGAGCTCGCGCCCCTCGGGCAGGAAACCTATCAACCGCCACCAATCCCTGGTCCAGGCGGAGAAATAGGCCGAATCGCTCCCCTTGAGGAGCTGCTTCCGGAATTCCTCCTTCTGCTCGATGCGGCCCAGCACGCGCGCCAGGGAATCGTAGCCCGAGACGGTGACGGCCCGGCGGGTGGAATCGAGGACGACGGTGATGTCGACCTTCCTTTCGAGCTCGTTGGGCATGGACAGTTTGTGGTAACCCCGGGCCACCATGGTGTCCAGGTGGCGCTGTACCTTCCAACCCTCGCCCTGCTTCTCTAGCCGGAAGGACAGGCGGGTCTGGAACAAGGTGCCCTGCACCTCCTTCTCCTCCTCTCCGGCCAGCTTGGAAGAATAGGTGCCGAGATGGTGCACCTTGAATTCCGCCTTGTCCGGGAAGGCGATCCGGTACTCCTTGCTCTGGCAACCGACCAGGGCCAGGGCGATGGCGATCCAAACAGACGACTTCAGGAGAGGCGACCTAGCGATGCTTCGACCTGTCATGCCTTCCCTTGCCTCATGTCTGCCAAATATAGTTACCCGCCCCTCGGGTCCGCGCCCCCATGGCGCGAGGGCCACATGTTGAAATATTCAAGGTCGGCGTCCACTCCCGCGATGACATCCAGCGTACGAAATTCGGACTCGGCTATCCAGGCAAAATGGGTATGTTCCTCGTTCAACCGCACTTCCCCGGCCAGGTGCCGGTAGCGGAACAGGTGGACCAGGAGATGGGGCTGCCCCAGGCCGGCCACCGGGGCCAGGCTTTCCTCGAGCCGCAGGCGGATTTCGGTGCCGATCTCCTCCCTGATTTCCCGTTCCATGGCTTCCCGGGGAGTCTCCCCCGGCTCCAGCCCCCCTCCGCAGAATCCCCATTTGCCGGGGCTGGCCGACAGGCTTTTCGATCGGAGCAGGAACAGCAGGCGTCCGCCCTCGTCCTGGATCACGGCCACTGCCACCTCCCGCAGCGCCGGGACGTTTTCCTGGGGACGGTCCCCGGCGGGTTGTCCCGGGTTTCCGCTTTCAGTTTTCATGTCGTTTCCTTCCAGGCGGAGAGGACGGCCGCGGCCATCCCCTCCAAATTACCGGTCAAGTGTCGCATGTGGATCAC
>CBILQL010000572.1:0-3764 GCA_966238865.1 uncultured bacterium | reverse complement strand
GAACGGCGTGGACGAGATCAAATCGCGCGAGGGCCACATCCGCAAGCTGCTGGCGGGCTATTGCGATTCCCTCGCGGCCCGGGTCGAAGCCGGCCTGCCCTGGGACAACCAGGCCCGCCTCGACCGCATCCGCGCCCTGGGGCGCGACCTGGAGGCCGGCACGGCGTCCCCGGAAGAGGGGCTCGCCCGCTTCTCGGCCATCCTCAAGGAGGAGGTGAAGGCCGGCGACGAGATCGCCGTGTTCAGCCGCCCGGTGGTGCGCGGCGACGGGTCGACCGTCAACGCCCAGATCCTGCGCCTCGGGAACCAGTGGCTGGTCTACATGGACGAGGAAGGCAAGCATTTCGGGGCGATGGAGCGGCAGGGCGGGAAATGGGCCTGGCGCGAGGACCTCGCCTTCGGCGAGAAGAACCGCATCCGCGAGGCCATCGAGGTCAAGTCCGCCAAGCGTCCGCCCCAGCTCGTCGTCCTCGACCTGGGCGTGTCCGCCGGCGAGGCCGCCCCGGGAACCGCCCCGGCCTCGATGCCCGGGACCGCCGCCGCGTCGCAGGCCCCCAAGGCCGGGGCCAAGGCCCCGCAAGGAGGCGCCAAGTGAATCCGCTCAGGAAACGTGAAGGGTACCGCATGATCACGAAGACCTTGTCCCTCGCATTGGCGATCGCCGCCGTGTCCGCCTCCCTGGCCTCCGCCAAGGACGACCCCGAGGCCGCGGCCCGCAAGGAGCTGGAGACCCTCCGCCGGGAGCTGGCCTCCCTGGAGACCCTGAAGGCCGAGAAGCTCGAGGCCCTGGAGAAGAAGGAGGCCGAGCGCTGGGATCTGCGCTACCGCCAGGCCGCCCGCGCCAAGGAGGCCGACGAGAAGGCCCGCGCCATGGAGGAGAAGTACGGCCGCCTGGCCGGCGATCTCGGGCGCCTGGAGGAGGAGCTGGTGAAGGCCCGCAACGAGTCCAAGGACAAGGCCGACGAGGCCGCCGCGGCCCGCGGGACGTGGAACGCCCTGGCCGGTTCGCTGAAGCGCTCGGTGGACGCGGCCGCCGAAGGCCTGTCCGCGGACTTCCCGATCGGCATCGAGGAGCGCACCCTGCGCCTGTCCCGCGCCTCCCAGGCCCTGGCGGAGACCAAGGGCGCCGCCGGCTCCGGAGAGGGCCCCATGGTGCCCCATGCCGCGATGCGCAGCGCCTTGGAGGACTACCTGGGGGCGTCCCTGCAGCGCCTCGACCTGACCTCCGCCCAGCGCCTGGAGACGCGCCAGGCCCTCTTCGGCGACGGCCGCCCGGCCACCGCCTGGCGGCTCCAGCTCGGCACCGTCTTCGTGGGCGAGCTGGAGAAGGGCGGGAACGGCGAGTCCCAGCTCCTGCTCCGGACCGGCAACCTGCAGGGCCGCACCTTCGTGTGGCGCACGGGCCTCGCCGGCGACAACGACCGGCTGCTGGCCGCCGCCATCCGGGACGCCGCCGAAGGCAAGACCCGGGCGGTCCTGCCCATGGACGTCCTGCAGTTCAAGAGCGTCGGATCCTGCTTCGTTAAGGGCGTTGAGGTGTCCTGGACCAAGTCCTTCGCGGCCTGGTTCAAGGCCGGCGGCGTCACCCTGTACCCCCTGTTCGCCGTGGGCATCCTGGCCCTGCTCATGATCCTCGAGCGTCTCGTCTTCTTCGCCCGCAAGAACATCGACCCCCGCGCCTTCACGGCCAAATTCCAGGCCCTTGTGGACCAGGGCAGGTGGGCCGAGGCCAAGGCCATGTGCGACCGCAACGGCAGCAGCCTGGCGAAGACCCTGGGGGCCATCGCCTCCCAGGCCGGCAGCACCCGCGAGGCCGCCGAGAAGGCGGTGCGCGAGGCCATGCTCAAGGAGATACCGGCCCTCGAGAAGCGCCTCCCCCTGATCGCCGCCCTGGGCACGGCGGCGCCGCTCCTCGGCCTGCTGGGCACGGTGAGCGGCCTCGTCACCCTCTTCAAGGTGCTCAACCAGCTCGGCGCCAACGATCCCAAGGTTCTGGCCGGAGGCATCTCCGAGGCGCTCATCAACACCGAGACGGGCCTGGCCGTCGCCATCCCGGTGCTCCTCGTGCACGGGTTCCTGAACGAGAAGCTGGACACCATCACGGCCAACCTGAACGGGCGCAGCCTGGAAATCCTCAACCGGGTCTGGCCCAAGGGCTGAAGCGGGCAGCGATGTTCAACGTCATCCACGACACCTGGCAGCAGGGCGGCTACGTCCTCATCCCCATCATCCTGGTGGGGTTCTGGGGATTCTGCCTGGTGCTCGGCACCTACGCCGACCTGGGCGCCACCCTGCGCAGGAGCGACCACGCCCCCGCATTCGAGCGCGTCCGGGCCCTGCTCGCGGGAGGCCGCGTCGACGAGGCCCGCCGCGCCCTGGACGGCACGCCGGCGCTGATCCGCGAGGGTCTCGCGCTCGCCCTCGATCACCGCTCGCTGCCGGAGCCCGCGCTGCGGAACCTGCTGGCGGAGCGGCTGTCCCTCTCGCTGTACAACCTGGAGCGCCACCTGCCCCTGGTGCGGGTGATGGCGGCGTCGGCCCCGCTGCTCGGCCTCCTGGGCACGGTGAGCGGCCTCATCCACACCTTCCAGGTCATGACCGAGTACGGCAGCGGCAACGCCGTGCTCCTCGCCCACGGCATCTCCGAGGCCCTCATCGCCACCCAGAGCGGCCTGCTGCTCGCCATCGTCCTCATCCTGGCGGGCCAGCGCCTGGAGGGCCGGGTGCAATGGCTCCAGAGCCAGGTGGAATACGGCATCACCATGGTGCTCAACCAGATCTACGGCGGCGGGGCCTCCCCGGCCCCCGCCCCTCAAGCCCCATCCCGGGGAGGGAAATGACATGGAACCGTTCCTGATAACCACCAAGAAGCGCGGAGGCTTCCACCTGGACGTGGTGCCCCTCATCGACGTGGTGTTCGTGCTGCTCATCTTCACCATCCTCGCCTCCTCGATGACCAAGGAGACGGGCGTGAACGTGGACAAGCCGCAGGCCCAGAGCGCCGGCGAGCTCAACCGCCAGAGCATCATGGTGGCCATCACCCGCGAGGGCACCGTGCACGTCAACGAGCGCCAGGTGGACCTGGAGGGCCTGCAGGACGTGCTGCGCCGGATGCTGACCGAGAACGTCACCGGGGAGGTGGTGCTCATCGCGGACCGCAACTCCAACACCGGCCTGCTGGTGACTGTGATGGACGCCTGCAACCTGGCGGGCGCCAAGAAGATCTCCGTGGCGGCGATGTCCAAATGAGGATCGTCCGCGGCGGCATCATCGCCATCCTGGCGCTCGTCCTGAGCGCGGCGCTCACCGTGGCCATCCCCCTGCTCAACCACGCCCTGACCGATCGCCCCGAGGGCGGCGGCAAGCCCCGCATCGTGGCCCAGGTGGGCCTCAAGCAGATCGACGCCGCCCGCCCGGCCGAGCAGCCGCGCCGCAAGCTCAAGCAGCCGCAGCGGGCCAAGCCCATGCAGACCGCCGCCAAGGCCGGCCCGCGCTTCGCCATGGACCTGGGCGTGGGCGGCATCGGGGGCGCGGCCGTGTCCGTCGACATCGTCAACCGCCCCAGCGGGGGCGGCGGCGCCGAGGGCGGCGAGGACGGCGACGTGGACGAGAAGCCCTCCCCGGCCATGCCGCCGCCGTTCCGCGTGCCCCCGGAGGTGAAGTCCGCCGAGCGGGACGCCTACCTGGTGCTCTCCTTCTGCGTGGACCCTTCCGGACGTCCCTACGACGTGCGCGTGGTGGAGGAGAAGCCCCCGGGGCTGGGC
>CBILQL010000571.1:0-3776 GCA_966238865.1 uncultured bacterium | reverse complement strand
TGAAGGAGTTGGCGGAAACCTTCCGCATGAGCCTGCCCGCCGTGTCCAAGCACTTGAAGGTGCTGGAGCGCGCCGGCCTCATCACCCGGGGACGGGAGGCCCAATGGCGGCCCTGCGCCCTCAAGGCCGGCCCCCTCAAGGACGTGGCCGAATGGGCCGGGTATTTCCGCCGTTTCTATGAAGAGAGCTTCGACAGGCTGGATGAATACTAGAAGGATCTGCAAGACAAGGAGAAATCGGATGGCGACCCTGGAAAAGAAGCCGGACAGTAGCTCGCGCATGACCCTGACCCTGCCCTCGGACACCGAGGTGCTCATCACCCGCGAGATCGCGGCGCCCCGGCGCCTGGTATATACCTTCGAATACGAGCCCATGGCGGGCCGCATCCTCACCGAGGCCCTGACCTTCGAGGACCGGGGAGACAGGACCTTGGTGGTCAATCGATCGAAATACGCGTCCAAGGCGGACCGGGACGTCATGCTCGCCTCCGGCATGGAGGAGGGCGCAGCGGAGACGCTGCACCGCCTGGAGGAGCAGGCGCTGCTGTCCGGCGACCCGAGGTCACCTTGCGGGCGGCTCCGATAGGCGCCACGCGGCAGGAGGCGGACATGTTCAAGGCCGGCTTCGCCGACATGGACGGCGGATACGCCGGAACCTACGATAAGCTTGTCGAGCTCCTGGAACGGCTCGGGTGATGAAGGGGATTCTCATGCAGGCGATCAAGCATCTCACCGAACCCAGCTATGCCCTGATGCGCGTCGTGTCGGGGCTGCTCTTCTCCTTCCACGGCCTCCAGAAGATTTTCGGGGTGCTGTCGGATCGCCAACCCGGGTTCGGGACGCAGGCATGGTTCGGCGGCATGATCGAATTGGTGGGAGGCATCCTGATCGCGGCGGGGCTTTTCACGCTCTGCGCGGCCATCGTGTCCAGCGGCACCATGGCGGTGGCCTATGCCCAGTTCCATTGGAAGCTCGACTTCGGCCGCGGGTTCTTCCCGGCGATCAACAAGGGCGAGCTCGCCTTGGTCTACTCCGTGGTATTCCTGCATATCGCCGCCCGCGGCGGCGGCCCGTTGAGCCTGGACAGGCTGCTGCGCCGGGACCGCAGGAGGGATTCTTCTCCCTGAGTGGACGCGTCCCGCGGCGAGGGCGCGCTGCGGGTCAGGGCAGGAACCGTTCGCGCTCCTCCGGAGTCGGCATGCGGCAGGTATCGCGCTTGCCGAACCAGCGGTAGCGGTTGCGGGCGATGAAATCGTAGGCGATGTCGCGCAGAGGGCGTGGAACCAGCCGGAGCAGGCCCAGCAGGCGCCAGGGTCCGCCGAGGCCGACGAGGATCCGCAGGACGGCATCCGACTTCCGGTGCAAACCGTCCCTGTCGCGGAGCAGGATGCTGCGCATCCACTCGCCGGCGCCGTCGCCGGCGGGAGGCGCCGACGGACCCCTGGCGGATCCGCCCTCCCGCAACACGCCGGAGGCGGTCTCGCCCTGCAAGGCGGCGAATCGGAATGCCGCGCGCCGGTCCCGCGCCATGACGAAGTCCACGAAGCCGTCGCACAGGCCGCATACTCCGTCGAAGAAAATCACCGGACCCGCGGGACCCCTGTCCATGTGGATATAAATGCATGAGTCGGGTCTCCCTTTCAAGGGGAGACTCGAAAATGCCGGTATTTTGCCTATCCGGCGCCCATGCCGTTTCCGGCAGCCTGCCGCGCCATGAAAAGCTTCCCGCCGGCCCAGACGCAGGGAAGCGACGTCGCGACCAGGGCGATGGGATACCAGCGGGGCCCCATCTCGGGCCGGTTCCAGGTGCCGATCATGCCGACCACGGCCGCGAACAGTCCGATGGAACCCAGGATGAGGACGTGCCGCATGGGGTCCTCGGGCGCGAGCCGCGCGGTCACGTAGCCGCCGAGGACGGTATAGGCCACCCGGTACGCCAGGGCGAGGGTGAACTGGGAGCCGCTCATGGCATGGGTCCAGCCGGGGAAGACGCCTACGGCGTGGAGGATCATGTCGGTGGCCAGGGACAGCAGGAACACGGTGAAGAATCCGGCCACGATGGCGCCGATACCCCGCCATCGCCGGGGCTCGGGGAGTTCGTCCTTTGCGCCTTGCTTCCGTTTGGCGTCTTGCTTCCGTTTCGCCATCACGCCCTCGCTTTCCGCACGTTGCTCCGTCCCGCCTTCGGCTTGCGGCCGGTCGCCTCGGCTTGCCGTCTGGCTGTCGTCTTGACAGGCCGCTTGCCTTCATCTGCGCCTTCGTCTGCGCCTGTGCCCGCGCCCACGTCCCCGGTCACCTCCCGGACCCGGTGCCGGGTCATGGCTGCGATCAGGTCATAGGGAATGGGGCCGGCCAGGGGGATTTTCACCGTGGCCTTGTGGATTTCGAACTCCGCAAGCTCCTTCCGGAAAAACCGCAAGGTGGCGCCGGAGGGGACGAACAGGGAGAAATGCTTCTTCCATGCGGAGAAGAACAGGAGCACCTCGCCCTGCTTGTAAGCCGGCATCTGGTAGCTGATCACCGGCTCCGCCCGGGGCGCGGCCTTGGCGATGGTGCGCCGCATCTTCTCGAGCACAGCGGCGACGTCCTCCGGGAACGAGGCGATATAGGCGTCGATGGAATCGAAGCCGGTTTTGGAATTGACGGCTGTCTTTGTCTTGGCCTTTGTTTTGGTCCTGGAATTGGTCCTGGTCTTCGCCTGCGCCATCGTCTGCCCCTTTCGTCTATCGCCCGGTTCCGGATCCGGACGCCGCTCCCGAGGCGGCGGACTCGGCCTGCATTTCCCGCGCGGATTCCAGGCCGGTTCCCCGGTCGATACGATCGAGCAGCCGTTCATCCCGGACGCCGGTCCGGTTCGACATGAACACGCTGGCCCGGCCCCTGCCGGGGTAGATGCGGACTTCGCAATAATAGCCCCCGCCGCCGCCCGCATGGGCGAAATACGGCATCCCGTCGAGGCGGCCCGAGAACCATCCCAGGGTCATCGGCGTGGGACCCTTGGCATCCCGCTGCGTCGCGAAGGTTTGCGCCAGGCTCTCCCCGGAAAGCAGTTCGGTACCCATCATCGCCTGGAGGAAACGGGCCAGGCCCGGGGCGTTGGCAATCAGCCCTCCATAGGCCGAGCCGTCCACCTGGAAGGGCTTGAGCTGGATCCAGCCGCCCGCGGCCGTGTCCCGCAATTCCGCCATGGCCGGCAGGAACGGGAGAAGGAGCCGGGGCACGCTCCAGCTCCGGACGGCGCCGAGCGCGTGGCGCCCGCCCCCGGGCAGGGAGAAGCCCAGGTACTCGTCCGGCCCCGGGCCGAGCCGGGAAATCAGGGAATCCCGGATATGATCGGCGTAACAGCTTCCCGTAATATTTTCGATCGCCTTACCGAGGAGCAGGTAGCCCAGGTTCGAATAGGCGAAGCGTTCTCCCGGCTGCCGCTTCAGGGAGGGATTGCCGGCGACGAGGCTGTCGATGAACCGCCTTTCATCGAAGCCGGCATGCCTTTCGGCGGGATGGACCCAGTTCATGGGCATGGGATTCGGGAGTCCCGCCGTATGGGAGAGGATCTGGCGCAAGGTCGGCTCCGGCCGGTAGGGGACGGCGACATAGCGGCCCAGGGGATGATCCAGGCCGAGCCGGCCCGCCTCCGCGAGGCGCAGGATCGCGGCGGAGGTGAAGGTCTTGGTCACGGAGAAGGCGTTGAAGGTGGTCCACAGGGTCACGGGGGCGCCGGTGCGAAGATCGGCGACGCCTTCCGCATGGCAGGAGACGCTGTCCCCGTCCACCAGG
>CBILQL010000570.1:0-3790 GCA_966238865.1 uncultured bacterium | reverse complement strand
CCTTCTGAGGTTCCGTGAGCCTTGCATCTGAAGGCTTCCGCGCCGCCCGGCGCGGGAGCCGCTTCCTCCCCCTCCTTCTCCCTGTCCTGCTGCTTTCAGCCTGCTCCAAGGTCACCATGCTCCGGACCGAAGAGCTGCGCAACGTGCAGGCCGAGGTCAAGGCCGTCAACGCCCGGGTCGAGACCCTGCAGAAGTCCGTCGACGACGTGAACCTCGCCATGGGCGGATCCACCAGCAAGATGAAGGCGGATCTCACCCTCATGCTCAACGAGCTGGCGACACAGATCACGCGCCTGCACAGCGAGATCGACGAGACCCAGCACCGCCTGACCCAGCTCACCGCCAAGATCGACAAGCTCGATCAGAAGAAGATCATCGTCGGCGGCGCGGGATCGGCCCCGGGGACCCCGGGCACGGCGGCTCCCGGCCAGCCGGGCGCCGGCGGCACGGAGTCGGTGCGCGTGGTCGAGGGCCTGGATCTGGAGAACCTCTACAACCAGAGCCGCGACGATTACATCCGCGGCAAGTACGACCTGGCCTTCAGCGGCTTCAAGACCGTCTACGAGAAGGACGCGGGCGGCACCTGGAAGGAGCAGGCCATGTACTGGATGGGCGAGAGCCTGCTCAAGCAGGGGAAGCCGGACAAGGCCCTTGAAGCCTACCAGCGCACGGTCAAGGAGTTCCCCCGCGGCAGCAAGACCTGCTCGGCGCGCTTCAAGATCGGCCTCATCTTCGACGAGAAGAAGGACAAGTCCGCCCGCGACGCGGAATGGAGCCAGCTCATCAACGAGTGCCCCGGCTCCAACGAGGCCCAACGGGCCAAGGAGATCCAGAAGGAATAGGCGAATTTCCGACCGGGAGGGGTCGCATGCGTCGTATGTACCTTTTGTTGCTTCTGGTCTTGGCTCCGGCCTTCGGCCAGGGGCTCATAGTGGCCCCTGACAGCGTGGTCGTCGGCGTACAGCCGGGTCTGCTCCCTTTCGATACTGTGCTCCTGACCAACAGCTCCGCGGGCCTTCTCCGGGTGGATTCCATCACCATCCGCCTGCTGGACGGCGGGGCGAATCCCCGGCCCGGGGATTTCACCGCCTGCAAGACCTGCCCGCCGGACACAATCGGCCGAGATGTCTATGGCGGCTGGATGTACGGATATCCGGACTTCTACTCCTTGCGATACTTGCAGGACAGCCTGTTCCTGATCCAGGATGATCATGGGGTGCCGGTGACCCTCAGCATAGGCCCGGGCGCCTCGCTTCCGTTCGCCCTGCAATTTCCGGTCAATTGCCCGGTGTGCGGGCGCTTGCCGACCTATCCGGGTGCCGACCGGTACGCCTTCACCTTCATCTCCTCGGAAGGCGGGCGGGCCGTCGTGGAGGTCCGGGTCGACCGCCCGAACGCGACGGGGATGCCTGGCAAGCGGCCTTCATCGCCGAAATCCGGTCCGGGCGCGGCGCGCGATGCGGCGCGCGATGCGGCGGGAAGGAAGGCGAAGCCCGGCGCGGCGCCGGTCATCCGGTTCCGGAACCCGTCCGATTGACGGAACATCTAACGCCAGGGCGGGAGCAGGCGGCCGTCCGCGCGGCGCCAGCGGCCGCCGTCGGGGAAGGCGGCTTTCCAGGCCGGCGATTTCCGCGTGGGAGCGCGGCCCGGAGGCGCGGGCCGGAGCACTCCGGCGCCCGGGTTGGGCACCGCCTGGTTCTCCAGGTAGAAGTGGCTTCCCCCGGCCCAATCCTTGGCCAGGACGTCCAGGTCGCCGTCTCCGTCCATGTCCACCCCCGCCGCGTCGTGGATTTGCAAGGGCCCTTCCAGGACGACATGCTCCTTCCAGGATCCGCCCTCGCCGTCGAGATTCTCCCAGACATAGGCCTTGGGCGCACTGTCCGAGAGTCCGCCGCCCGCGGAAAAGAGATCGACGTCCCCGTCGCCGTCGAAATCCCCCAGGATCAGGGAATGGAAATCCTGCCCGTCGAGGGAATCCTTGAGCATATGGGCCTCCCACTTGTCCCCCTTCCCGCCGGAATTGGAGAACCAGAAGACGCGGCCGTTTCTGATGTCGGACTCGGACTCCACCAGATCGGGATGTCCGTCCCGGTCCAGATCGGCGATCAAGGCCCGGCCGGAAAGTCCGTAATCTCCCTGGCGGACGGGATCCAGGGGGATGTTCAGGTGCTCGATCCACTCGCCTCCCTTCCCGTCCCGGTTCTCGTACCACCGGTCCATCCGCGCGACGTCCAGGTCGCCGTCGTCGTCCAGGTCCCCGGCGGCGATGCCGCCGTGCTGCTGCAAGGGAAGGGTCGGACCGTTGATCAGGCGCGCCTGCCATTCCCCGCACGCGGAATCGGGCGGGGGAACGCGGAACCAGCGGATGCCGTCGTAATCGATGGACAGGACGTCCATGCGGCCGTCTCCGTCGATGTCGGCGGAAATGATGTCGTGGACGAATTCCTGGGGAGTATACCGGCAGGGGTCGAAGGCGCGGTCGGGGGCGTCCGCGGCCAGGCCGCCCGCGGGGAAGCCGGGGTTGCGGTACCAGAAGCCCGAGGTGACCTTGTCGGGCCATCCGTCGGCGTCGACGTCGAGCACTACCGAGCCCACGTCGGCGACGTTGGAATCGCTGACCAGCCGGCGTTTCCAGCCGTCCGGCCGGCGTTCGAACCACCAGGAGGGGGCCCCGCGGCCCTGGCCGCTGAAGAAATCCATGTCCCCGTCCTTGTCGATATCCGCCGGGAGCAGGGTCTCGCGATAATTCACGCCGGCCGGGCTGATGGTCCGCAGGGCGAAAGCGGATATCGCCGCCTCCGCGCCGGCGAAGGAAAGGAGGATGGGCATGAGGCGCATCACGGGCATCGGGTACATGGGCGGCTATTCTCCAATCCCACCTTTAGGGCGATGTGAATCGAAACCGGAGCCGGAAACAGGCTGCATGGACGGGTAGTCCGGAAACCAAGCAGAAAGGTAATCATAGCGAGCGGTATTGACATGCTTCCAGATCGGCGGGAACCCCGGCTTGTCGAAAGCCATTCCATTCGAATCCATGCCTTCCTCAGGGGCAGCACCTTGCATCATAGTCGAAATCTTCCCAGTGGGCCTTCGCCAGCTTCCTTTTCGACTTGGTGACCACTGGCTTCTCAATCTGCTCCCCGTTCCCATCCCTGTCGGTATCCTCGATCCTCGAGCCTGTGAGCAGGTTGATGTCGACTGTCGATCCGCAACCGCATGCGCGGTTCAATTCCATGATGGTCAGGCCGATGAGCCGGAACCCGGTTTTTTCGTTCCGCCACTTTTGCGTGCATCCATCCGCCGCCCAGGTTCCCATGGTCATGGCCACGGAGGAGGAAATGGTCAGCACCTGGTTCTTGATTTCCATGCCCCCGATATATCCCCGGTACAGAGCGCCACAAATTGCCGCAAGTCTTCTTCTTCGCTTTCCTCCGGGCCGGCGCCTTTTGGCGGCTTACCGGGAGCCTTGCGCGCAATCAGGGCGATGTCCTGGACACCGTCCCCGTTCAAATCCCCCTTCGCCTTGGCGGTTGCCATGAGCCCTTCGATGGACGGGAGCATCGGAACCGGATCAAAACATAATCAGGTCACTGCGGAAACCTGGCCTTGGCTGTCCGGCAGGCCTCCTGCCACCCCGAAGCGCAGGACGCTTTCAGGTCCAGCCTGGCCTGTACGATGTTGCCCGCGTGGAAATGCGTCCCGCTGCGCTCGAAAAGCGCTTCCGCATGGCCCGGTTCGAGGTCCAGGAAGGCGTTCCAGTAGGCGAGGATGCGCTGCCATTCGCCTCGGG